>CAXBDS010000054.1:0-27380 GCA_963974355.1 uncultured Opitutaceae bacterium | reverse complement strand
CTTCTCGCGATCACGTTGCAGCATCTTCGCTTTGCTCTTGCCGAAGCTCAGCGCGCCGCGGCCGGCGTTGCGTAACTGGCGAACAAAAAGAAAGTAAAGTAATCCGATGATCACCAGGAAAGGCACCAGTTGACCCAAGATCGTGGTCAGCACCGTCGTTGCTTCGACCTCGGAGAACTTCTCCGTGGCCTGCAGCACCTGATAGTTATCGTCGGTGAGTTTACCGCGCGCTTGGAAATTGGCGGTCGGACCTTGCGAGCCGGTCAGAGAGGGTTCGGTCAAACGTCCCGTGACGACGACCCAGTCTCGGGCACCGGAAGGATTGGGGCGAATTTCGCCTTCCGCCACTTTCCCGGCCGACGCGAGCTCCACGACTTGGTTAATTTTGATGGCGGCCGGCGCGGAAATCTTGCCGGGATTAAACGCCCAAAGCGCGGCTCCCGCGCCGATGACCACAATCCAGATGAGCAATGCCTTGGGCATCTGAAACCGGTCAGGAGGCGGTGGTTTAAGGGGGCGACGCTTTTTTTCTGGGTTAGAATCGGGCATTTAGATGATAAGACTATGATCGGACGGTGGTAGTTCCACTTGATAAGTCAACGAGCGGTGCCGGTCCGGCGGATGCCTTTCTCGAAGAGAAGCTCGCCTCGGCGCCAAACCGCAAAGTGAACTTTGCCCAAGCTAAACCGGCCACGGGACTCCTTTTGCACCGCGGCTAATAAAACTTCAAAGCCGGACCGCGACAGGTCCGTGTCGGGTTGGTGCCACACCAGCCACCGATGTAAGGCCCTGCGCCATAGCGCAGCCGGTTTCCCGGCCAATACCCCTAAATTCAGCGCGCCTCGGCCGTTCAATGGCGCCAGTTGGGCCAACCACCCCTCCAGAGCGTCGTCGTCTTCCTGCAAACGCTCACGAGCCAAGGCAACCCCTACCAACACGTTGCGTCCGCCGGCCCCCATTGCGGCCTGCCAGGCCGGCAACACCTCCGCCCGCACCCGATTACGCAGATAGGCGTCCGTGCCGTTTGTCGCGTCTTCGCGCCACGGCACTCCGGCCTGCCGCAAGATCGTGACGATTTCCGTCTTCGTCAGCGTCAGCAGCGGCCGGAGGTGAACGCGCCCACCGGCCATTGACTGGACGGCCCGCGGCGCCGCCAGCCCGGCCGTCCCACTCCCCCGCGGCAGGCGCATCAGCATCGTCTCCGCCACATCATCCATCTGGTGGCCCAACCATAGCGCCCCCGCCCGGCCGGTCTTCATCGACTTGTTAAAAAAAGCCTGCCGGGCCGTCCGCGCCTCCGCCTCGCTTACACGCCGTCCGTGCGGCGCCCGGTCCCACCGTCCCGCCTCGAAAGTGACCCCCAGCCCACCGGCCAAGCCTGCACAAAAGCGGGCATCGGCCGTCGAGGCCCGGCCGCGCAGCCGATGATCAAAATGCAACGCCAACCACCGCGACCGTCGCTCCGGCCAGTGAGCCCACAATAGCAACAACAGCAGCACCGAATCGGCGCCGCCGGACAGCGCCACGGCCCAGGTCCGGCGCGATCGCGCCTGCGCGACCGCCCAAGCCCGCACCGCCGGGTGCAAACGTTCTTCCGGCACACATTTGGCGACGTGCGCCGCCGCCGCCGGCCAATCGATTTTCCGAACGGCCCGCGGCTTCCCTGTCGCCTTAGAACGTGAAGTAGTCGCGGCCAAAATACGGCACCAACGCCGCTGGCAACTTCACGCGGCCATCGGCTTCGAGATAGTTTTCCAGCAACGCCGCCATGATGCGCGGCAAAGCCAGCGCCGAACCGTTCAGCGTATGCACGAGTTCCGGACGCCCGTCGGCCGGGCGGAAACGGATCTGCGCCCGACGCGCTTGGAACGTCTCGAAATTCGAGCAGCTCGACACTTCCAACCAGCGCTGTTGTCCCCCCGCCCACACTTCGAGATCGTATTTTTTCGCTTGGGCAAACCCGAGATCGCCACCGCACATGAGCAGCACGCGATACGGGAGGCCCAGCTTTTGCAGGAGCGTCTCTGCGTGACCGCGCAAGCTTTCCAACTCGTCGTAACTCGTGCTCGGGTGCACCCATTTCAAGAGTTCAACTTTGTCGAACTGATGCAGGCGATTCAGGCCCCGCACGTCCTTGCCATAGCTGCCCGCCTCCCGGCGGAAACACGGCGTGTAGGCGCAACGGTAAATCGGGAGGTCCCCTTCGCCCACGATTTCGTCGCGAAAGAAATTCGTGAGCGGCACCTCGGCGGTCGGCACGGCGTAGAGTTGGTCGCCGACCGTTTCATACATCTGCCCTTCTTTATCGGGCAATTGTCCGGTCGCGGTCGCGCTGGCCGCGTTGACGAAGATCGGCGGGCTCACCTCGGTGAACCCGGCGTCGCCGGCCTCGTTGAGGAAAAACTGGATCAACGCCCGCGCCAACCGCGCGCCGTCCCCGATGTAAAACGGAAATCCCGCGCCCGTCACTTTCGAGCCGCGCGCAAAATCAAACGCCCGCTCGAATCCCGGGATTTCCCAGTGCGCCTGCGCGTGGGCCGAAACCGCCGCGACATCGCCGTGCGTCGCGTGCACGACGTTGTTTTCCGGATTCCGGCCTTCCGGCACCGAGGCGTGCGGCAGATTTGGCAACGACAACATCGCGTCCTGCCAACGCGTTTCGGTCTCCTTGAGCCGCGCTTCCTTCTCCTTCACGGCGGCGGCAAACTGCTTCATCTCCCCCACCTTGGCGATGAACTCCGGCGTGCCTTTCGGCAACTTCGCCATCTCGCCGTTCACCGCCTTCTGCTCGGAACGCAACGCTTCCACTTCCTGCAACTGGGCACGCCACGCGCCATCAAGCGCGAGGATGCCGTCGAGGTCCACCTCAAGGTGTTTTTTGGCGATGGCCGCGCGCACCGCATCGGGCGATTCGCGAAGAAGTTTCGGGTCGAGCATAGCGGCCTAGCTGAACAGCCTGCCCACGCCGACGGAATCCCAAAATTTCATCCGCTCAACAACATCGCCTCCACCGTGTCGGCCACCGCCGTCGCTTCCAGCCGCTTCAGATCGCCTCCCGGGGCCCGCACCACGCGGTGGGTCGGTGCCGCCAAAGGATAGGGCCCGAAGCATCGCGGGTCGGTCGGACCGAAGACCGCCACGACGCGTTTCCCCATCGCCGCCGCCAAGTGCATCGGGCCGCTGTCATTGCTCACGACACAGGCCGCGCCCTCGATCAAACCGGGCAAATCAGCCAGCGCCGTGCGCGCCGTGAGGTTGGAAAAACGGTCGGCCGGGAATCGGTCCCCGTCTGGCGCCGCCGTGCTTCCGGCCCACACCACACGACGCGCCGGGTCCCGCGCCAGCAACGTCTCCGTCAGATCGGCAAACCCCGTCCAATTTTTCTCCGGCCGCCGACTATCCGGGAACATGACCACAGCTCCCCCTGCCGCCGCCACCGCCGGATCGATCGCCCCGCGATGCCAAGTCACCCGCCCGTGCAGCGCAACCGGCAGTCCCAATTCCGCTAAAAACGGAGCCAAGATCGCCACTGCGTGATGCGGTCCCGGCCCGGTCGGCGGCGCGATCGCCCGGTCATAAAACCACCCGGCCCCCTCGCGCGCGTCGGCCCGCCCCACCTTTTGTCCGCCCCGCGCCCAGCGCGTCATCAAGCCACTCCGCAACAATCCCTGCAGATCGAAAACGAGATCAAAACGCTCCGCCCGCAGCGCCCGACGCAGGCCGAGCAAGCCGCGCCAGCCCCGCTGGCGCTGAAACACGATCACCCGATCCACCTGCGCACATGCCTCGACCAATGGCGCAAAAATCTCCCGCACCACCCAAGTCACATGCAGATCCGGTCGGCCTTCCCGCATCGCCGCGAGCACTTGCAAACCATGCACAATGTCACCCAACGAAGAGGGCTTGATGATCAAAACTCGAGTCACAGGCGCCGAACCGAAATGAATTTTGCCTTGGCGGCAACGCTGGGCGCAGTGTGATCAACGCAGTCTGCCCGGCTCCTCCGGCCGGGCCGTCTCCTCCTTCACCGCGTGCTGACCTTTCTGCTCAAATCCCTCGGCTGGTTAATCGCCCACACTCCCGAGGTCCTGTTGCGCGGCGTGTGTGTGGTTCTTGGTGAACTCGTGCTTTGGATTCCGCGACGGCGTCACATCCAACTCTCGAATCTCCACCACGCCTTCCCCGATCGGCCGCGTGCCTGGCACCTGCGGTTTGCCCGCGAGTCCTGTCGCCGCCTCATTGAGACCGGCCTGCTGTCGGCCGCGTCCCCTTTTATCTCCAACCAGCGACTGCGCGGGATGCTGCAGCTCAGTGCGGAAGTCCGCGCCTACCTGCAACATCAAATCGACTCACCGCGTCCGACGATCGTCATCGCCGCCCATTTCGCCTATTGGGAGGTCCTGACGTTTCTCGGCCTGTTCCTGCCCGAGCAAGTCGGCACGTTCGGCGTGATGTTCCGCCCCTTGCGCAACCCGCAACTCGACGCCTTCGTGCAGTGCACCCGGGAACGCTTCGGCATGCGCTTGCTCTCGCGCAAAAACGGTTTCCAAGACGCGCTCCGCATCCTGCGCGGCAAAGGGACCGTCGGGTTGCTCGTCGATCAAAGCGCGGGGGATGTGGGCGCGCTCACGCTGTTGTTCGACCGCGTCTGCTCCTCCACCGAATTGGCCGGTCTCCTCGCCACCAAATACAATGCCGAGGTGCGCGCGCTTTATCCGCGACGCATCGGTTTCTGGCGCGTCGCGGTCGAAACCAACCTGATCGAATCCCCGCCCGACGTCACCGGCGTCACCTTCGCCCTCAATCGCTGGCTGGAGCAAAGCCTGCGCGACAACGAAAACCTGGCCGCCTCCTGGCTCTGGTCGCACAACCGTTGGCGCACGCAACACGCGCCCGAGCGCCGTTTCCGCATCGAGCAAAAGCGCAACTTTCTCGCCGATGAACTCGCCGCCCGCGGCCTCGACGCGTTGCCGCGACGCACCCGCATTTACGTGCGCCTGCCCAATTGGCTCGGCGACGTCGTCATGGCGTTACCGCTGCTTCGCGCCCTGCGCGCCGGCCGCCCCGACGCCGCATTCACGCTGATCGGCAAAGCCGCGTTCGCCCCGCTCATCGAAACGGCCGGCGTTGCCGAACACTACCTCCCCTTGCCGCCGCGCGGACCGGGCTATTTTCGATTTTTCCGACGTCTCCGTCATACATTTCCGGATACCTATGTGCTCTTCACCAATTCGCCTCGCGGTGACTTGGAGGCGCGGCTGACCGCCTGCCCGCAACGCTTTGGCATGCTCCGGCCGGGCCGGAAGCGTCCGCTGCTGACGCATGCGTGGGCGGCGCCCGCCGACATCGACCCCACCCGGCAACACCAGTTGGAACAATGGACCGCGTTTCTCACCCATTTCGGTCTGCTCGAACCCGGCGATCTGCGGCCGCTCGGCGCGCCGTCCCCGGCCCCCGCCGACGGACCGATCGGGCTCATCGCCGGCTCGGAAAATCTCCCGGCGAAACGGTGGCCGGTGGAGCACTGGCGCGCCTTGATCGAACGTTTCCCCGCCGTGAAATTCGAGCTCTTCGGCACCGCGGCGGATCGCAGGATCACCACGCAGATTGCCGCCGGTTTCCCGGCTGACCGCGTAACCGACTACGCCGGGCGCACCGACCTGCCCGCTTACATGGCTCGTTTGCGCAGCTGCCGCCTGCTGGTGAGCAACGACACCGGCGGTCTCCACTTGGCCAACGCGCTCGGGGTGCCCGCCATCGGGTTGTTCGGCCCCACCAATCCCTGTCGCACCAAACCCGTGTTCGACGCGCCGTTCACTCTGCTGCAACCGCCCGGCTGCGCCCCCACCGGCGGCGGGAACTTGGCCGACCTCTCGCCGGCGACGGTCGCCAATGCCGTGGAGCAGAACCTCCCGACGGCGACCGCCTAGTTTGACATTGCGGCCCCTCCCGGCGCGCTCACTTTCATTCCAACTGATCTATCGTGGCACTGCTGACCGTAACCGACCTTCGCACCTATTTTCATACCCGCAGCGGGGTTTACCGCGCCGTTGATGGCGTGAGCTTCAGCGTGGAGCGCGGCGAAACGCTCGGCATCGTCGGCGAATCCGGCTCCGGCAAATCGGTCACCTGCTACTCGATCATGGGGTTGATCCCGACCCCGCCCGGTCGCATCGAAAGCGGCACGGCGGTCTTCGATGGCGTGGACCTGTTGAAGTGCACGCCCGCGCAAACCCGCTCCATCCGCGGCAAGCGGGTGAGCATGATCTTCCAGGATCCGATGACCTCGCTCAATCCCTACCTGCGGATCAGCGAGCAACTCATCGAACCGTTGATGATCCACGAAAAGATCACCAAGGCCGACGCCCTCAAACGCGGCCTGGAGATGCTCGACCTCGTCGGGATCAACGACGCCGCCAAGCGCATTCACTATTACCCGCACGAGTTTTCCGGCGGCATGCGGCAACGTGTGATGATCGCGATGGCGTTGATCACGAAACCGGAACTACTGATCGCGGATGAACCGACCACGGCATTGGACGTGACGGTGCAGGCGCAGATTTTGGAGCTCATCAAGTCGATGCAAAAGGAGCTCGGCATGGCGGTCATCTTCATCACGCATGACCTCGGCGTCGTCTCCGGGCTTTGTGATCGCGTGCAGGTCATGTATGCCGGGCGGATCGTCGAAACCGCCGATACCCGCGCGTTGTTCTACGAACCGAAACACCCCTACACCCGCGCGCTCCAACGTTCCATCCCTTCGATGCAGCCGAAAGGCAGCAGCCTCTACACGATCACCGGCCTGCCCCCCGACGTCTCGAAGCCCTTGCCCGGTTGCGCCTTCGCCGACCGTTGTGAATTCGCCACCCACCGATGCCGGGAAGAAGAGGTGCATCTCACCGAGTATTCCGCCGGTCACCTGCAAGCCTGCCTGCGTGTGCAAGCCGGCGAAATCTAAACCCTTCCGTTCGACCCCACCGACCCATGGCCGAAGCGATTCTCGAACTCCACGACGTCAAAACCCACTTCCCGATCCAACAGGGCTTTCTCTTTAAGAAAACCGTCGGCACGGTTAAGGCCGTCGACGGGGTCAGCCTCAAGGTCGCCAAAGGAGAAGTCCTCGGGCTCGTCGGGGAGTCCGGCTGCGGCAAGTCCACCCTCGCCCGCACGATCATGCAACTCGTGCCCACGACCGGCGGCACCGTTGTCCTCGAAGGTCGTAATCTCACATCCAGTTCGAGCAGTGAAATCACCACGGTCCGCCGGGAACTACAGATGATTTTCCAGGACCCCTACGCGTCGTTGAATCCCCGGATGACCGTGTTCGCGACGCTGGCCGAACCGCTGATCGTCCACAAGGCGTGTCCGCCTTCCGAGGTCACTGGGCGCGTCACCGATCTGATGCGCACCGTCGGGCTCGCGCCGCGCTTCATGCAAAAATATCCGCATGAATTTTCCGGTGGCCAGCGCCAACGCATCGCCATCGCCCGCGCCCTCGCCTTGCGCCCGCGCGTTGTCATCGCGGACGAACCGGTCTCAGCGCTCGATGTTTCGATTCAGGCGCAGATCCTGAACCTACTCGCCGATCTCGTGAAGAAGATGGGGCTCAGCCTGATCTTCATCGCCCACGATTTGTCGGTCGTGAAACATATCTCCGATCGTATCGCCGTCATGTATCTCGGCAAAATCGTCGAGCTCGGCCGCGCCAACGACATCATCGAAAATCCGGCACATCCCTACACGCAGGCCCTCGTCAGCGCGATTCCCACGCCGAACCCTGATGTGGAGCGCAGCCGTCAGCGCATCGTGCTGCCGGGTGATCCTCCTTCGCCCATCGATCCTCCCGCAGGCTGCAGCTTTCACCCACGTTGTCCGCATGCGCAGGAACGCTGCAAGGCGACGGTGCCTCCCCTCGCTCTCTTCAAGGAACGCGAAGTCGCCTGTATTCGCGTCGGCGAGATCTGAGCCAAAACGTGCACGGGTCATCCCGAGCTCCTGATCGGCTCCTAGCGACCTGGCATCATCAGATGCCGGCCCATCAGCATTCCGGCGATGGCCGGCAGGAACAACACCGCGCCCAGCACTGCCGGTGTGACCGGATCGAGTTCCATGAGCAGAAACCCGACACCGGCGCAGGCAATGGCCCCGGCGAAAAAGAAACCCGACCAAGCCCGCGTGCCCGCCAAGGTCGCAAAGGAAATCAACAACGCGATCGCCGCCACACTCGGCGCGACGAGCGAGATGATCAATCCCGCCGCGTAGCCCACCGGAGCCAAAAGATATTCGGGATCACGCCCGGTGTAGAGCTGCGCCACCATACTCACAAACATCCCTATCCCGAGGATCAGCGGCGCCGTCGCATCCGGAAACGACCCGCCGAGGTGAACCGCCGCGATTTTCGCCCCCTGCGCGAGCAGGCCCGCTCCAACCGCCGCCCGCACCGGGTCGAGCACCAGCATGGCGGCGTTCCAGCCCGAAAGCTCCCGCTTGCGACCGCGCAAGAACATCTGGTCTACCTGGCCGAAGCGCACCTCGCCGCGCAGCAACCAGTCCATCGGCATTCCGAGCAACAACATCGCAGGCAACAGCACCCACATCGAATCAACGAGCATCCCTGACGAGGTGATGTCTTGGAGCCGAACGCAAGCGGTATGGCGCCGCGCCCCGCCAAACCGCTTCGACCGCGCTAGCCTCGCTCCAACGACGGATTGCGACTAGCACCCTTTACGCGACGTTCCCGCAAGGACCGTTGAGGAAGGCGCACGACGAATTTTCGGCGGGTCAAAAACGACGCGGCCACCGGTATTCCCACCACCATCACGCCGCCCGCAATCAGCACCTTGGAATAGCCGAACGCGACCCCGAACCCGCCAAGTAATGCCGCCATAAATACAAAATAAATCGGCAGCGCGCGAAAGGCGAAGGCGCTCGCCAGCCCGAACAAAATCGCCGGGATCGCCGCCGCCGGCGCGAATATCCCCAAGACCAGTCCAGCCGTGTAAGCGACCGGCGCGTGCATGCCGTTGTCCCGTTCGGGGCAGCCCAACTGGAACAGCGACCCGATCACGCCAATCAAGGCGACCGCGGCGTATTCGACGCGCAAGGCAATGACTTCGTTAGGATATGTGAACAAGAGCAGGCCGGTTTTCGCCACCCAAATTCCCGCCCATGCACGGATCAGATCAAACGCGTGGTGCGCATGCCATCCCGCCCGCCACGTCACCCGTTCGTGCTGCAGAATTCGACTAAAACTCCACCAAACAGTGTTGCTGGAAAAAAAACGATGCGACGGCAAGCAGACCAGCCCGACTCCCAAGATGAGCAGGCACGCGGATAAAAGGGGCTGAGACATAAGGGGAATGCAGAAGGCGGATTTGATAGGTATTTACCCTGATAGACGTGGTAGTATCTCATGCGGTTTTACCAACCTTTAAGGTGCCACAACTGGCCACAATTTCGCGACTTAATCGGCGAATGCAGGCCAGTTGCGCCATCTCGCACCGCCACCGCCATTCGGGCCCAAAAAAAACCCCGCCCATTGGGGGCGGGGTGGACTGATCGGCGACCGGCGAACCGCCGCAGCTCATGAAACGGCCTAGAACTTGGCGGAGAGCGTGAGCGAAATCTGCCGGCCTTGGTCGGCCTGAATACTGCCGCTGGTGCCGTTGAAGGACGACGCCGTGAAGAAGTATCGGTCGAACACGTTGTTAACCACCAGCGACATGCTGAAACCGTCGAGAGAGGTGCCCTGCTTACCGAAGTAGGTGATGCCGGCTTCGAATGTCGTGTAGGACGGGAGTTGCTGCGTATTCAGAGTGTTCACATAGACGGAGTCGAAGTATTTGCCGCCGAAGTTGAACCGGAAGTTGGTCCACGTGTAACGCGCGTCAAAGTTCGCCGTGATCTCCGGCGTGTTCCCCAAGTCCTTCCCCTTGATCGCCGCGAACACCGTGTTGCCCGTCGTCGGGTCGACTGCGGTCGCCAGATCTTCCTGAAACGTTGAATTCTGGTAAGCGATCGCACCGCTGAGTTGTAAGCCCGAGATCGGTGTCTTCCAGTCACCCGAGAACTCGGCGCCGTAGGAGTCGACTCCGCCGACGTTTTGGAAGGCGTTTTGACCCGCCAAACCGCTGCCCACGCTGAGCGGGATCGGCACGGAGAGGATGCGGTCAGTGTAGTTAATCAGGTAGCCTTGCAGGGTGTAGCCAAAGTTCCCTTTCTCGCCGCGGATACCGATGTCGTAGTTATCGGAACGCTCGGGGGAAAGTAGCGCCGGTTGAAAACCGCTGGGCGAAGACAACACGTCCGATCCTGGCGTCGCGATATTCTCCGAATAGTTGGCGAAGAGCTCGGTCGATTCGTTGAGCCGGAAAAGGAGGCCCAACTGAGGCAGGAAGGTGTCCTTGTAGCTCACTTCACGGTAGGTTTCGTTGTTCGCAATCCACGTCGGGATGTCGAGTTGGCCCCGAACAGAGCGGTCCAGTTTAAGGGCCTTCGCCCCAAACACGACATCGAGCTTTCCATCGACCAAGGTGAGCGTGTCCTGCAACCAGGCCTGCATCACGTCGGTCTCGAAGAATCGCGAGTAGTTGAGGAACAAGGGCTGATCGTATTCGAACCATCCAAGGATGCTGCCGCCTTGGAGATTGTAGGTCGGACGCACGGCCCCGTGGCGATCATGCTCATACCAGAAGCCGCCCAGAATCTTGTTTTTGGCGATCGTGTATTCGACGTTCGTCGTGACGCCCCATCGGTGACCGCCGAAGTCTTCATCGCGCCCCGTGCGCCCCGGGACGCCCGGGATGTAGTTCGTCGGCGTGGCCGTTGGCGCAACCACCGCATGCGCGGTGGAATACTCGACGACGACGTTGCCCGCGGCATCGATCGGCTGACCGGCCGCGTTGTAATACATCTTCGGCCAGATGTCAGTGCGCGTCGGGTCGCCCTTGTAAGCGGCCCGCACTTGGCCTTCCGAAACCGTCTTGTCGACGCCGAAGAAACCGTAGTTCTTCTTGTCCTGATAATAGGGGATGACCTTCACGTTGAAATCGGGCGTGAGATCGAAGTCACCGATCAGGTTGTAGAAATTATCGATCCGACCATTGCGCCACAGGTTGTAATACTGAGCGTTCGCTCCCGCCCCCGGCCCGACATTCGGATCAATGTATTTCGGCGGTCCCAAGACCCGACCCTTGTCGCTGAAATCACCGTAATCATAGGCGCCGAGCGAGGCATTGTTGTTCTCGATCGGGCTATATTCCGTGTAACCCAGCGGGTATTTCCCGGACTTCGTCTCGAGGTCGATGTAGTCCTGCCACGAGATGTCGGCCGTGTCGAAATCGTCGCGGTCGTTATAGGTGTAACGGGCGGTGATCGAGCCTTTGGCAAATTCGTATTTCGATTTTGCTTCGAAACGGCGCGACGTGCCCTTGGCCAAACCTTCGAGGCCACGGGGCTCGAACTCGAAACTCGACGCGCTGATGTAGGCGGTGAGACCCGGCGAAAGCTCGCCGAACTCGAATTTTCCAAAGACCCGCTTCTGCGCGAAGCTTCCGACGGTCGCGCTCAACTGCGACCCCACCTCCTTGGACGGGTCCTTGGTGAAATACGCCAGCGAACCACCGAGCGATTCGTAAGCGGGCGTCGTCACATCACCGGCGCCTTGGGAAACCTTGATCGTCTCCAAATTCTCGGTGTCCAAGAAACGGCCGATCGGATTCCCGTAACGCGGGCTGTTGTTTCCCATGGGCACGCCATCCAAGGTCACCGCCAGTTTCGTGATGTCGAAGGCGCGCACGCGGATGTTGTTCCCGAACTCATAAAAGCCGAAAGGATCTGTCGTGGTAACGTTGATACCGGGAATCCGGTCCAACAGTTTTTCCATCTGCACGCCCGGTGTCACGAGCTCCAGTTCGACGGGCGTCAGAGAGTTGGTCGCCCGAGACTCACCGCGGCTGCTGACAAGGAATTCCATCATCTTGATGGGTTCCGCTTCATCGGTCGCGACGGTCGAGGGCGGAACGGTGGGCTGAGCCAAAGCCGTCGCGGCAAGCGCGAATGGCGTGATTAGAATTGCGCCGAACGAAGACACAGGTCTCCCTCGACGAGCTTGGTTCTGCTCGTTGGTTTGTGGTTGCATGGTAGTTGATTAGACACCCACGACTTAGCAGCCGGGATACCACTGCAGGACCAAGCTCCATGAATTTTTTGGATACGTGGCAGTAGCGGAACGAAAGCGAAAATTTCGCGAGTTCCGCCGCACGAAAGCCCCGCCCGCCACGACGCGAGCGGGGCCTCAATCAACACCCCAAATAGCGGGGCGAACTCACGCCCGGCAGTGCGGACACGGATACCGGCGTCCGTGCCCGCGACATGCCGCGGCATGCTGTCTAATCTGGCCCATGCAACCACGCCGGACCAGAAAGTGAAAACGTCGCTCCACGTCCACGCACCGGGCTCGATCCGTGGACGTGGGAGAGACGGGCGGGGCTAAAACTTCGCCGAGACCGTCAGCGAAATCTGGCGCCCCTGGTCGGCCTGCACGTTACCGCTCGAGTTGCCCGTGCCGGCGGCCGTGAGGAAGTATTCGTCGAACACGTTGTAGACCGTGAGGCCGACACTGTAGCCCTCCATCTTCGTGCCTCGCGAGCCGTTGTAAACGATGCCGGCTTCGAACGTCGTGTAGGAATCCAGTTCCTGGGTGTTGATGTTGTTCACATACACCGAGTCGTAATATTTCCCGCCGAAGTTGAAGCGCCAGTTGTCCTTCACGTAACGCACATCGAAGTTCGCGGTGATGGCCGGCGTGTCACCGAGATCATTGTCCTTGATGGCGTAGTAGGTGGTGGCTCCGGTCAGTGCGTCCACCCCGTTGATCAAGTCCTCTTGGAACGTGGTCTTCTGGTAGGCGACGGCGCCGCTGATCGAAAGTCCGTCAACCGGGGTTTTCCAATCGGCGGAAAACTCCGCACCGTAGGAATCGACGCCCCCCACATTTTGGTAGGCATTCTGGCCGGCGCGACCGATGCCGGCTTCCTGCGGGATCGGCACCGAGAGAACGCGATCCACATATTTGATGGAATACCCCTGCAACGTGTAGCTGAAGCTGCCTTTCTCGCCGCGGATACCGAGGTCGTAGTTGTCCGAATACTCCGGCGAAAGCAGCGACGGTTCAAACCCACTCGGCGACGACAACACCGCCGAGCCTGGCGTGGCCATGTTTTCGGAATAGTTGAAGAACACCTCGGTCGCCTCGTTCAGACGATACACCAGACCGAGCTGCGGCAGGAATGAATCCTTGTAGCTCACCTCGCGGAAAGCCGGACTGTTCGTGCGCCACGTCGGGATATCGAGGAAGCCGGTGACCTCACGGTCCAAGGTGAGCGATTTCGCGCCGAAGACAAAGTCGAGCTTACCATCGAGCAACGTGATCGTGTCCTGCAGCCAGAACTGATAAACGTCCGTCTTGAAGTAACGCGAGTAGTTGAGAAACAGCGGCTGATCGTAAGCGAACCAGCCGGTGATGCTGCCGCCGTCGGTCAGGTTGTAGGTCGGTCGTTCCGTCGCGTGGCGATCATACTCATACCACATGCCGGCGACGATTTTGTTGATGCCGATTGTCCAATCGAAGTTCGCCGATGTGCCGTAACGGTGCCCGCCGAAATCCTCGTCGCGACCGGTGCGTCCCGGAATGCCGTCAATGTAGTTGGTCGGCGTGGCGTCCGGTGAAACGATCGCATGATCCGACGAGAACTCCGCCACGACGTTGCCGTCCCTATCGATCGGTTGGCCGGCGCTGTTGTAATACATCTTGGCCCAGATGTCGGTGCGATCCGGCGCGGCCTCATAGGCGGCGCGAACCTCAGCCTCCGAGGTGGACTTCGGCACACCGAAGAACCCGTAGTTTTTCTTGTCCTGATAGTAAGGCGTCACAGTGAGCTTCATGTCGGGCGAGAGATCGAACTCGCCGACGACCGTGTAAAAATTATCGATGCGGCCGTTGCGCCACAGGTTGTAGTATTGCGCGTTGGCACCTTCACCCGCGGGCGAATTAGGATCAATGTAGGCAGGCGGTCCGAGGTGGCGCCCTTTGTCACTAAAATCGCCGTAGTCGAAGGGCCCGAGATTCGGGAAGTCATAAGGCGTATACTCCGCGTAACCGTTGGGATATTTACCGGTCTTGTTTTCCAAGTCCTGATAATCGTCCCACGACATGCTCTGCGTATCGAAGTCGTCGCGATCATTGTAGAGGTAGCGCGCCGTGATCGAGCCCGAGGCAAACTCGTATTTGGCCTTCGCCTCGAAATGGCGGGACATGCCCTTCGCAATCTCCTCCAACCCCCGCGGCTCGAACTCGAAGCTGCTGGCGCTGATGTAACCCGTGAGTCCGGGAGTGATCTCACCGAATTCCATTTTTCCGAACAGGCGCTTTTGGGCAAACGTGCCCACGGTGGCGCTGAGCTCTGAACCAAATTCCTTCGCCGGGTCCTTGGAGAAATACGCCAGCGAACCACCCAGCGATTCGTAGGCCGGCGTGGTCACGTCACCGGCGCCTTGAGACACCTTGATCGTTTCCAAATTCTCGGTCTCCAAGAGGCGCCCGATCGGGTTCCCGTAACGCGGACTGTTATTGCCGGTCGGCACGCCATCGATGGTCACGGCGAGCTTGGTGATATCAAACGCACGCACGCGGATGTTGTTGCCGAATTCGTAGAAACCGAACGGATCCGTAGTGGTAACATTGATACCAGGAATCCGGTCCAGCAGTTTCTCCATTTGCACGCCAGGGATCGCGAGCTCGAGCTCGGTCGGGGTCAATGAGTTGGTCGCCCTCGACTCGCCCCGACTACTAACCAGAAATTCCATCATCTTGATGGGCTCTTGGTCAGCCATGGGCGCGGAGGAAGCCGGCGGAACGGTGGGTTGAGCAACTGCGTTCACCGACAAAACGGCGAGCAGTGATACAGGAGGGACGGTTGACACGAGGGCGTGCCAAAGGCGTCCCGCGGGTGACTTGCGGGTGTTAGTTTGCATGGTGCGATAGGACGTAGAACACCTGCTCCTAAGCAGTCCGGATACCATCAGGCCCGAGGTTACATGAAAAAAAACGATGGGACCGCCACCGTAATGCGAAGCCGGATACGTCCTCATTCGTTCTGATGAAACCGATTGCAGCCGCAGCCCGTTCATGCATCGTTCTTCCCGCTTGGTGTGGCTCGCCGCTCTTGGTTTGCGTGCGCTGGACGTAGAACACCCTCGTTCGGGACCTCGGCCCCGGGCTCACCAAGTTCTTCCCTCTTTTGATTCATAAAAAAACGCCGCCTCAAAGGCGGCGTTTTTATTCCTCCAACCGACGGCCGGCCCGGGAGGCGCCCCGGGCCGACCACCAGGCTCGGCCAATCACGCCTCAGGCGAGAGCGACTTCGCATAGTCTTCCGCGGCCCGCATGGCCCGCAGCGTGTTGCCTCCCCAGATATTTTTGAGGTCCTCCGCCGTGTAGCCCGCGGCCAACAGCGCGGTCGTAATGCGCGGCATGTCCGCCACGCTCATCAAGCCTTCGACGCCACCACCGCCGTCGAAATCACCGCTGATACCCACGTGTTCCGGTCCGGCGACCTCCAAGGCGTGCAATAGATGCGCCATGTATTGATCGAACGTCGCGAGCGGCATCGGGTATTCCGCTTCGATCTTCCGTCGCTCCTCCACGAACATCGCGTAGCCTTCCGGTGTGTTGACCGCTTCGCGCCCCCCCATTTTCACGAAGAGATTGCGCATGGCCACCGAGCGTTCCGGCACTTGCGGCAGCTCCGCCACGTAGTTGCTGAAAATGTTCATTTGAATCACGCCGCCTTGGGCCGCCAGCTTGCGCAGCAACTCGTCCGGAATGTTGCGCGGGTGGTTATAGACCGCTTTGCACCCCGAGTGGGAAAGCACGATTGGCGTCGCGGAGAGTTCGAGCAATTGGTCGAGCACCGTGTCGGCGGCGTGCGAGGCGTCGAGCGTGATGCCGAGGCGATTGCACTCCGTGACGAGTTGCTTCCCGAGCGGACTGAGGCCGCCCCATTCCGGGCCTTTCGGGTCGGTCGCCGAATCGGCAAGTTCGTTGTTCGCGAAATGCACCGGGCCGAGGAGACGCACGCCAAGGTCATAAAACGTCTGCACCAGCGTGAGGTCGTGCCCCAGCGGGTAGCTGTTTTCCATGCTCACGAAGACGACCTTCTTTCCTTCTTTCCGAATGCGCTCGGCATCATCCGCCTTCAGCGCGAATTCAAAATGGTCCGGATTCGCTGCGACCATTTCGTGAATGCGCACGGCAATCATCAACGCGGTGTCCCGAGCGGCAGCGTGTCCCTCGGGTGTGCGCGGCCCTTGACCAGTATAGATGGTGAAAAACCCGCCATCCATCCCGCCTTCGACCAGTCGCGGATAGTCGACTTGCGAAAAGTCTCCTTCCCACGTGTGCGCATCCATGATCGACCATCCCGGCCGCCGCAGGTTGGCGGCGGTATCAAAATGGGTATCGAGCGTAACAAAGGTCTCGTGCAACGCCCGCGCTTCGGCGCTAATCGCAAGGGACGGAGCCGCCGGCGCCGTGGCGCTCGCGAGCAAAACCAACAAACCGGACAAAACGCGAACGGAGGTTTTCTTCATC
The DNA here is from genome assembly GCA_963974355.1 of uncultured Opitutaceae bacterium. Taxonomy (GTDB): domain Bacteria; phylum Verrucomicrobiota; class Verrucomicrobiia; order Opitutales; family Opitutaceae; genus Actomonas. The sequence goes on along the minus strand of CAXBDS010000054.1, from coordinate 10,729 downwards.
AACATAGAGGCTCGCCTACAGCAGAACTCATGCGCAAGCCCCCGCCGCACCAATCACTTTACACGCAACGGCGCGGGTTTTCCGGTATTTGGAGTATCCGCTTGTCGCGACGACCGGATTGACGCTCTTTGTAACCTTTAAGCCATGTCCTCTCCCTCCGTTGAAAACGTCGTCATCGTCGGCACCGGTTGCGCCGGTCTTACCGCCGCGATCTATACCGCCCGCGCCAATCTCAGTCCTTTGGTCCTCGAAGGAACACTGCCCGGCGGCCAGCTCACGACCACGTCCGAGGTTGAAAACTTCCCCGGTTTCCCGGAGGGCGTCGACGGGTTCATGCTCATGGACAACCTGCGCAAGCAGGCGACCAAGTTCGGCACCCGCTTTGAACAAGCACAGGTCGATGCGGTTGATTTCACCGTCCAGCCGCGCGTGCTAACGTGCGGCGATCGCACCATCCTCGCCAAATCCGTCATCATCGCGACCGGCGCCTCGCCCCGCATGACCGGTATTCCGGGCGAGAAGGAACTCTACGGCGGCAAGGGCGTGACGACCTGCGCGACCTGCGACGGCGCCTTTTATCGCAAGATGGAAGTCGCCGTGATCGGCGGCGGCGACAGCGCGGCGGAAGAAGCGCTGTTCCTCACCCGTTTCGCCAGCAAAGTGTATCTCGTGCATCGCCGTGACAGTCTGCGCGCTTCCAAAATCATGGCCGACCGCGCCGTCGAACACGAAAAGATCGAGATGGTCTGGAACCACGTTCCGGTCGCCGTCGAGGGCGTAGAGGCCGGTTCGGTTTCCGGCCTGAAGGTGAAACACGTCGACACCGGCGAAGAAAAGGTCCTGCCCGTCAAGGGCATCTTCGTTGCCATCGGTCACGTGCCCAATACCGGTCCGTTCGTGCCAGCGCTTGATGTCGACGAAGGCGGCTACTTTAAGCCCGCAGGGGGCTCCCAGGTTCGCACCAATATCCCCGGCGTCTACGTGGCGGGCGATTGCGCTGACCACGTCTTCCGCCAGGCCATCACGGCCGCGGGCATGGGTTGCCAAGCCGCCATCGAAGCCGAGCGTTGGCTCGCCGAACACGAGGCCTGAGGCTGCCCCCCTCCCGCGAGCCAGACGCTCCCCCGGGACCCGATCCCGCCCGTTCCGGCGGGATTTTTCATTTTGTTTCAACTTGCCCGTCCCCCGGCGCGGGCCCGCAGTCTAGGACGTGTCCCACCCGTCGCCCGCCGAGTCCGCGCCCTCCCCGCTTTGGGGTTATTACGAACGCCTGCTGCCCCACGCCATCGAGGCCATCACGGCCCGGCATGCGATCGCTTACCTGCCCTGGGGGGCGTTGGAATATCATGGCACCCACGCCGCCATCGGACTCGATGGTATGAAAGCGCATGGCCTGTGCGCCGCGCTCGCCCGCCATGTGGGTGGCCTCGTGCTGCCAGCCGTCTATCTGGCCGCCAACACCATCAAGACCGCCCCCGACCTCAACTTCCCGCGCCACTCCCTCGACTTCAACGAAGAGCTTATCCGCGCCCTCGCGCGCACTCATTTCGACCAGCTGGCCGACGAAGCATTCGCGGTCGTCTTTACGCTCTGCGGCCATGTCGGGCAACCGCACTACGACATCATTAAAGCGGAGGCGGAAGCGGCCAACACGCGCCATCACGGACGCACCGCGTTTATCGCTACCTCCGAGACAGACCTCCTTCCGCCCGATCTGGTGAAGGTCAACCATGCCGCGCTGGGCGAGATCGCGTTTCTCATGCACCTCGAACCCGATTGCGTCGACCTCAAGCGACTGCCCGCGGATCGCGCGCCGACTCTCGCGCAAGACGCGGTCTGGGGGGAGGACCCGCGCGCCGCCAGCGCCGAGCTCGGGGCACGGTTTGCCGCCGCCTTCGTCGAAGCCGCCGCTGCACGCCTCACCGCGGCGCTGCCGCCCGCCCACGCCTGAGTTCATTTCTCTTTTCCACTATGCAATATCGTCCGCTCGGCCGCACCGGCCTCACCGTCAGCGAAGTTAGTTTGGGCACGTGGGCCTTCGGCGCCCCGGTCTATGGCGCCGTCGGCGCCGATGAGGCCCACCGCGCCATTCGCGGCGCCCTCGACGCAGGTATCACGTTCTTCGACACCGCCCCGCTCTACGGCACGAAGGATGAGGACGGCATTGCGGAAACCGTCCTCGGTCGCGCCCTCGGCGCTGATCGCGACAAGGTCACCATCGCCACCAAATTCGGCCGTTATCCCACCCGCGGGCACCTCAACACGTATTTTAATGCCGACGGCGTCACCACCTCGGTCGAGGACAGCCTGCGCCGGCTTGGCACGGATCACCTCGACGTGCTGTTCTTCCACTCGCCGTTCGGTCCCGACCAGATCGAAGACAACGTGTGGGGCGCCCTCGACCGGCTCAAATCGAGCGGCAAGGTTCGCCACGTCGGCCACTCCATTTCCCTCTTCGACCAGACCGAAGCAATGGCTCGGGAGTGGATCAAAGCCGACCGCATCGATGTCGTGCAGCTGGTCTACAGCCTCATGAACCGCGAGACCGAACAGTTCATGGCCGATGCCGCCGCCGCCGGAGTCGGGATCGTAGCCCGCGAATCGTTGGCCAACGGCTTTCTCGCCGGCGTCTTCACATGTGACACGACCTTTCCCGCCGGCACCATCAACGCCCGCTACTCCCGCGAAGAGATCATCGAACGCGTCAGCCTCGCCGATCTCTATAAAACCGTGCTCGTAGAACGAAACCCCGGTGTAGATTCCCTGGCCTGTGCCGCCATGCGGTGGGTTTTGGACAATCCGGCGGTCTCGCTCGTCCTCACCGGCTCGCGCAAACTCGACGAGGTGCTGGACTGCGCCCGCGCCTCGGACTTGCCACCCTTCACCGAAACTCAGCACGAGATCACGCGCCGCCTGCACAGCAAAGACTACCCGCCGGCCTGATCTCGCGGCCAACTCGGCTCGTCCCGCGGCCGACGCTCTTGCGCTCCCTCCAGCTCCGCCCCGGCGGAGCTTTTTGGTTTAAGCATAGCTCGCCCCGCCCACCTCGCCAAGGAGTCGGAGCCCAGGCCGATGCATGCATTTTTAGAATAATTCCAATTCCTACTTGCGAATCAGTCTCGCCGACTTTCACGTGTCCCTTCCACCCGATGATTGCCCACGAGACAACCGCATCCCACGTCGCCGAGCACCTTGCCCGCAGTGGTCACCGGTCGACCCCGCAACGCGAATTGGTCTACCAGACGCTGATCGCCAAACGCGACCACCCCACGGCCGACGAAGTTTTTGCCCGGGTCAAAAAAGCGAAGCCCACCATCTCACTCGCGACGGTTTACAACTGCTTGGAGACGCTCGTGCACTCGGATTTGGTGCGCGTCGTTAATTTCGAGCGCGGGCCGACCCGTTACTGCCCGAACTTACGGCCCCACGCTCACTTCCATGACGAAGCGTCCGGCGTGACCCACGACATCGACCTGCCGCCTCAACTCTTGGAAAAACTGCGCCAGCTCCTGCCCCAAGGTTACACCGCCGAAAACATCGAAGTGAACTTCCACGGCAAAGTGCCGCCCGTTTCTGCCTGAGCGATTCGACTCTTTTCCCTTCCCTCATCTCTTTCTCCACTTTTCTAACACCATGCCATCCCTCGAAATCCGCGACCTCTTCATTGCCCTCGCCGCCACGCCCGAAGCAGCCATCGTCAAAGGCCTGACGCTCACCATCAACACGGGTGAAGTCCACGCCATCATGGGCCCCAACGGCACGGGCAAATCAACCTTGTCCAAGGCGATCGCCGGCCACCCCGATTACGTCATCACGTCGGGTGACGTCCTGATCGATGGCCAATCGATTCTCGAGATGGAGCCCGACGAGCGCGCCCGCGCCGGCATCTTCCTGGCCTTCCAATACCCGAGCGAAGTCCCCGGCGTTTCCATCGCCAACTTCCTCCGCGCCGCCGAACAGGCCCGCCTCGCCGAGGGCGAAAACATCGATGCCGCCGCTTACTACAAGCGGCTCTACGCAAAGATGGATATGCTCAAGATCGACCGGAAATTCACCTCCCGCTCGGTCAACGAAGGTTTCTCCGGCGGCGAAAAAAAGCGCTGCGAGATCCTGCAGATGGCGATGCTGGAGCCCACCTTCGCGCTGATGGACGAGACAGACTCCGGTCTCGACATCGACGCCCTTCGCATCGTTTCCGACGGCGTAAACGAGCTCCGCGGCGACACCCTCGGCGTCCTGATGATCACCCACTATCAACGACTCCTCAACTACATCGTGCCGGACTTCGTGCACGTCATGTATGATGGCCGCATCGTGAAGAGCGGCGACAAGACCCTCGCCCTCGAACTCGAGGAAAAGGGCTACGAATGGGTCAAGACCGAGCTCGCCGCCGCGACCGCCACGGCCTGAGCCCGCCTCCGCCAACCCAGATCCAAATTTTAGCGATGAAGCCACCCACCACTGACCTCGGCCCTCCGCCCAACCTCTCGCCCGAAGTCGAAAACCCCGCCGAAGGCATCGACCAATCCGCGGGCGACTTCACCTACGACGTAAAGTATGAATTCGACGCCGGTTCCGGACTCAACGAAGACACCGTGCGCTACATCAGCACGGTTAAAAAGGAAGAACCCTGGATCCTCGAATTCCGCCTGAAGGCTCTCCAAACCTTCTTCGACAAACCCATGCCGACGCATTGGGCGACGAAGGACCTCGAGGCCATCGATTTCGACAAAATCCGCTACTACCTGTCCAGCGGTCAGAAGCCGAAGCGCACGTGGGACGAGGTGCCGGACGACATCAAACGCACCTTCGAACGCCTGGGCATCCCTGAGCAGGAGCGCAAGTTCCTCGCCGGCGTCGAAGCCCAGTTCGACAGCGAAGCCGCCTACTCGAACGTCAAAGACATCGTCTCGAAACAGGGCGTCATCTTCGTCAACTCGACCGAAGGCTTGCGCGAGCACCCGGAACTCTTCCGCAAATGGTTCGGCAAGGTCATCCCGACTTCCGACAACAAGTTCTCCGCACTCAACAGCGCCGTGTTCTCGGGCGGCTCCTTCATCTACGTGCCCAAGGGCGTGAAGGTCGCCATGCCGTTGCAGGCCTACTTCCGCATCAACGCGGAAAACTTCGGCCAATTCGAACGCACCCTCATCATCGCCGACGAGGGATCCGAGGTGACCTACATGGAAGGCTGCACCGCGCCGAAGTTCAGCACCTCCACGCTGCACTCCGCCGTGGTCGAGCTCGTCGCCATGAAAGGCGCGAAGATCCAATACATCACCGTCCAGAACTGGGCGCCCAACGTCTTCAATCTCGTCACCAAGCGCGGCCTCGCCCACGAGGACGCCGAGATCAAGTGGATCGACTGCAACATCGGCAGCCGTCTCACCATGAAGTATCCGGGCGTCATCCTCAAAGGTAAGCGCGCCCGCGGCGAAGTCGTCTCGATCGCTCTCGCCAACGACGGCCAGCACCAGGACACCGGCGCGAAGATGATTCACGCCGCCGACGACACGACTTCCGTCATCGTCGCGAAATCCATTTCCGTCGGCCAAGGGCGTTCGACCTACCGCGGCGTCGTGCACATCCCGAAACATCTCAAGGGCTGCAAAAACAACACCGAGTGCGACGCGCTGTTGATCAACTCCAACAGCCGCACCGACACCTATCCCGCCATCACGGTGCGGGGCCAGGATCACGCCGTGCAACACGAGGCCTCCGTCTCGAAGGTGAGCGAAGACATGATCTTCTATCTCCAGTCCCGCGGTCTCACCGAAGCGCAGGCCATGAGCCTCGCCGTCAACGGCTTCGTCAACGACCTCGTGCGCCAGTTCCCGATGGAATACTCCGTCGAGCTCAAGCGCCTCATCGATCTCGAAATGGAAGGCTCGGTCGGCTGAGCAAGCTCGGTCAATTCCGACTGCTCGCTACCCGCCACTCACTACACGCCACTTTCAGGTAATGCCCACTCTCTCTCCTTCCGCTCCCGCCCATCGCACCGCCGACGGCCTGTCGCTCGAGCGCTTCCAACAACATCTTCACCAGCGCAGTTACCTGCCCGGTTGGTGGCTCGCCGCCAAACAGGACGCGTGGGACAAGTTCAACGCCCTGCGTGATCCCAATCGCTCCGATGAGACGTGGCGCTTCTCCAACCTCAAGGGACTGTCCCTCGCCGGTTACGAGGTGCCCGAAGACCACGCCTCGCTCGTTCCGCACCTGCCCGAATTCAAGCATCTCGCGGAAATCATCTTCTCGAATCGACAAGTCGTCGGCCGCACCACGATCCCCTCCGAACTTTCGGCCAAGGGCGTCGTGTTCGCCCCCCTCGACGAAGCCCTCCGTGACCACGGCGACCTCGTGCGCAAGTGGTTCCAACGCGACGCCGCCGATCTCGGCAGCGAAAAATACGTCGCGCTGAACACCGCCCTCACCACCAGCGGCGCTTTCCTCTACGTCCCGCAGGGCGTCGAGATCGAGCTCCCGCTCATCGTGCAACACACCGTCACCGGCGCCAACCGCTCGATCTTCCCGCACACCATCGTCGTGCTCGAGGAACAGGCCAAGGCCACGCTCGTGGAATTCTTCATGAGCGGTGACACCGCCGCTCACCTTGTGGCCGGCGTCAACGATCTGCACGCCGGTCCCGGCTCGAAGCTTACCTATATCGGCGCGCAGCGTTGGTCCCGCGACACCCTCGCGTTTCAAACCAATTCCACGACCGTCCAAAAGGACGCGACCGTGGTCTCGCTCAACCTGCACCTCGGCGGTCGCCAGTCGCGCCATGAGTCGCACAGCCGGCTCCAAGGCTCCGGCGCCCACAGCGAGATGCTCGCCCTCACGGTGGCCGACTCCTCACAGGAATTCGACCAACGCACCCTGCAGACGCATCAGGCGCCGAATACGACGTCCAACCTGCTCTACAAAAACGCGCTGCTCGACACCGCGCGCACGATCTTCTCCGGCCTCATCGTCGTGGAACCCGACGCGCAAAAAACCGATGCCTACCAGAGCAACCGCAACCTGCTGCTCTCCGACGAGGCCGAAGCCAACTCATTGCCCGGCCTCGAAATCCAGGCCAACGACGTGAAGTGCTCGCACGGCTCCACCTCATCCCGGGTGCAGCCCGAACAGGCCTTCTACCTCGAGTCCCGCGGCATTCCGGCCGATGTCGCCCGCACGCTGCTCGTCTTCGGCTTCTTTGAGGAAGTCCTCAACAAGCTCGAAAACGAGGAATTGCACCACGTGCTCAGCGGCCTCATCCGCAACGAATTCAAGAAATAGCCCGATCTCACCACCCTCGTCTGGAGACGCGGAAAGTCATCCCTCGGATTTGATCCTTTTCGCGTCCTGCACGAGACTCGTGGTGAACTCAACCCGATGAAAAACCGCGAACGCACCCTCTCCCGCGACGTCACCGCCACCCAGATCCCTTCCGGCGACAAGCACTCCTTGTTCAAGGATGACGTGGTCACGATACACCAGATCCTGGGCGGCAGCTACACCGTGCAGACCAACACGGGTCTGTATCGCATCAACAGCGCCGATGCCGACGCCCTCGGCGAAGAAGTCGTCGCCGATACCATCGATGCGTCCACCACGGCCGACGGCTCGCCCGACCCGGTCGCCGTGTGGGACCAATTGAAGAAGGTATTCGATCCGGAGATCCCCGTAAACATCGTCGATCTCGGCTTGGTCTACTCCATGGACATCGAACAGATCGAAGGCGCCGACACGGGTTACAAAGTGAATGTGGCCATGACGCTCACCGCTCCCGGTTGCGGCATGGGACCGGCGATCGCCGAAGACGCCAAAGGCAAGGTCATGCTCGTCCCGGGCGTAGCCGATGCCGACATCCGTCTCGTCTGGGAGCCGACCTGGGACCAGTCCATGATCAGCGAAGAAGGTAAGATGGTCCTCGGCCTGATCTAACCGATCCCCCCGCCGGTGGTCGTGCGATGGGGTCGCCCACTCGGTCCCCCGGGCCGATCCCGGCCCGCCCTGAAGACCCAAGCCTGTATCGAAACCGCGGTTACCTGATCGCGGCTTCGTGGCGTCTTGGTTGAAATCCCGGGCCAGCTTCGGTTCGTCGCTTGCGTCTCAGAGGGACCTTGGCATATCCGGGAACCCCAATGAGCGAAGCGGTTGATTCTCTGTGGGTCGTGGTCGCGGCGGCCTTGGTCATGTCGATGCAGATCGGGTTCTGCATGCTCGAAGCCGGTCTCGTCCGGTCCAAGAATACGATCAACGTCGCCATGAAGAACTTCATGGACTTCGTCGTCGCGGCGCTGTGCTTCTGGGCGTTCGGCTTCGCTCTCATGTTCGGCCTGTCGAAGGGGGGCTGGTTGGGCGTGACCGACTTGGCGTTTGGCAGCTGGGCCTCGCCGCACAGCCAGACGTTTTTTCTGTTTCAACTCATGTTCTGCGCCACGGCGGCGACCATCGTGTCGGGCGCGGTCGCCGAGCGACTGAGTTTCAAGGGCTATCTCGGCATCACCTTCATCATCTCCGGCCTCATCTATCCGCTCGCCGGCCACTGGGCGTGGAATCAGGACGGCTGGCTGGCGCAGTTGGGCTTCATCGATTTCGCCGGCTCGTCTGTCGTGCACAGCGTGGGCGGCTGGGTGGCGTTGGCCGCGGTCTCGATTCTCGGGCCGCGACTGGGCCGCTTTTCCTCCGGCAGCGCGCTCGCCAGTGCCCACAGCCTGGGCACCTCCACCTTCGGCACCCTGATCCTCTTTGTCGGTTGGCTCGGTTTCAACGGCGGCAGCGGTCTCGTCTTCAATGACCAGGTGCCGGCGATCCTCGTCCACACGGTGCTCGGCGGCGTGGGCGGCGCCTTCGTGAGCATGGCCCTTGCCTGGCGCGTGCTCCGGCTGCCGGACCTGCCAGCCACTTTGAACGGAGCCATCGCCGGCCTCGTGGCAGTCACCGCGAACTGCAACGCCGTCGCGCCCGCCGAAGCGTTGCTCATCGGTGCCATCGGCGGCGTCATCTGCTTCACATTCGAGCGCTGGCTCATCAAGCGCCACATCGACGACGTGGTCGGCGCGGTGTCGGCCCACGGCGCGGCGGGCGTCTGGGGCACCATCGCCGTCGCCCTCTTCGGCGACCCGGAGATCCTCGGCACCGGCCTGAGTTTCTGGGGCCAACTTGGCGTGCAATGTCTCGGTGTTGTTGTGATCTTCCTGTGGGCCGGCGTCGGGGGCTGGGTGCTGCTGAAAATCCTCAATCATTTTCAACCGCTGCGGGTTTCGCCCGAGGTCGAGCGCGTCGGCCTCAACGTCTCCGAGCACGGCGCCAGCACGGAGATCGTCGACCTGTTGGCAGAGATGGGTCAGCACCGCGAACGCGGCGAATTCACCCGCCAGGTCAAGATCGAGCCCTTCACCGAGGTCGGCCAAATCGCCGCCGAATACAATCGCGTCATCGACCGTGTCTCCGAAGAAATGGAACTGCGCGAAGGCATCGCCGCCCGCCTCCGCGTCGAGCACGACGCCGCCGACGAACTGAACCGCAAACTGCTCGGCAGCATCGAATACGCCCGCCGCATCCAGCACGCCATCCTGCCGCGCCCCGAGATCCTCCAGGACACCGTGGGCGAACACGGCCTCATCTACCGACCGCGCGACCTCGTCTCGGGAGACTTCTATTGGTGCCTGCGCCTGAAAAACCACGTCTTCGTGGCCGTGGTCGACTGCACCGGTCACGGCGTGCCGGGGGCGCTGATGTCACTCGTCGGCCATGCGGTCATCCAACAAGTGGTGGGCGAACGCCAGCTGACCGAGCCCGCAGAAATCCTCGCCGCCATGCATGTGCATGTGCGCGATGCTTTGCGCCAAGACAGCGCCGGCAACAGCAACCAGGACGGCATGGACGTGTGCCTCGTGCGCATTGATCCGGACCAAGTGGTCTTCGCCGGCGCCCGACGCCCGCTCTGGTGGTTGTTGCCCGACGTGATCGGCCCGGGCGCCTCGGGTGAAATCAAGGGCTCGCGCGCTTCGATCGGCGGCGGACATCATGAAAAACGCCGCCGCTCCTTCGAGCAACACGTCCTCCCACGTCGCCCGGGCTTGCGGATTTTCCTCGGCTCGGATGGGTTCGTGGACCAACCCAATCACCTTCGACAGCCCTTCGATCTTTCCCGTCTTCGTGATGCCCTCCGCACCGAATCCCAACGCCCTGTCGCCGAGCAAATCGACGCGCTCGGCGAAGTGTTGGACACCTATTGCGGAGGCGCCGCCCAGCGCGACGACATCACGTTGCTCGGCATCCAACTGTAACCCCTCCCCTCGTCTCCCGCCTCCGCATGGAAATAGCGCGCCTCTTTCAACACTACCTGACCGCCCGCAACGAACGCATCGTCCTTTCCTTCATGGGCGTGGTTACCCAGGAAATCATCGTCGACTACGGCAAAATCGTCCGCGATCAGGACGGATTGACCGAAAACAGCCGGCAAGTCCTGTTCGGCACCTTCATCGAGCTCGCGCAAAATATCCTGCGCTACTCCGCCGAGCGTGGCGGCCGCGCGGGCAATGAACGCGGCATCGGTTTGGTCATCGTGAGTGAGTCTCCCGAGGCCTACACCGTGACCTCGGGCAACATGGTCAAAAAGCAACAGGCGGAGGAACTCGCCGCCCAGCTCGACGAACTCGCCGCCCTCGACCGCGAGGCCCTCAAGCAGCTCCACCGCGAACGCCGCCGCGCCGGGCCTCCCGCGGGCAGCCAAGGC
>CAXBDS010000053.1:0-27697 GCA_963974355.1 uncultured Opitutaceae bacterium | reverse complement strand
TGCTGGCAGCGGACGATCCGTCCAACCAACGGGTGGTGTTGAGCCTGCGACTCGGTCGCCGCTCGACCTTGACCGATAGCGAACCGGCGGTTTTGCCCCCGCTGCCGAAGTCACCCTAGTTTTCCTTTCATGAAATCCTTCCTTTCCGTCCGCCACCGTGTTGCCAGTCCGGGCCGTCCCGCCCTCAGCGCCGATTCGGCTTCAGCCCTGTCCCGGATGAGCCACAAGGACAACGGCGACTGCGAGCGGCCGGCATCTGGTAAAGGGACCTCGGCCCAAGTGGAGTGCGTGCGGGAAGGGGATCGAATCTCTCGGATCGTGGTCACGTGCGGTTGCGGCGAGCGGATCGAGATCGATTGCCTCTACGCGGCCGGCAACGCTTGAACCCGCGCGGGAGCAGGCGGGCGGCCGGGGGGGCGGCGTGCCGCGTTTTTTGGGGGTGTTGCGCGGCGGAGCGGACGCCTCGCCGCGGCGGGCCCAGAGTGGTTTTTGCCGGTCGCGTCGGACCTGCCGGAAAAGGAGACTTCAGGGCGGCAGATTTTTCCCTGCGTTTTTACTGGTAGATGAAATCGATAACTGTGTTTTGTTAGATATTGTAAATTAGCTAATTAGGAAACTGGCATTCGTGATGCTATAGGTTTCCTAGATGAATATTGGGATGTATCAGAATGCGGCCTCGCTAAGCGCTCTTGAGCGCTGGCAGGACGTGGTCACCCAAAATCTGACCTCCAGCCAAGTGACCGGTTACATGCGCCGCACCGTGCAGATGGGCGGCATGGAAGGCGGCGAAACCTTTGTCGAAGGAGCGACGCCGGGCAGCCAGGGTGATGGGCTGAAAGGCTATTTTCCGGAAGCGCGTTTCGCCATCGCCTTCAATCCCGGTGAAAACCATCCGACGCGACGGAAACTCGATTTGGCGATCGCGGGCCCTGGTTTCTTTAATTTGCAGATGCCCGATGACGGACCGATCGCCTACACGCGGGCGGGGCAGTTCAGCATCAACAAAGAGCGCATGCTCGTGAGCAGCCAAGGCTTCGAGGTTTTGTCGGCCGACGGCAACCCGATCCAGCTTTTGCCCCAAGGCGGCGAACCGGAGATCTTGCCCGACGGTTCGATCAAACAGGGCGGGGCGATCGTCGGCAAAGTCGGCATCACCCAACCCGAATTCCCGTCCCGGATGGTTCCGCTGACGATCGATCTCTTCACGGCCGACGACAGTGCCGGCATGAAAGAGGTGGAAGAGCCCGATGTGCAGCAAGGCTACCTCGAGGGCAGCAACGTAAAGCCCCTGCGCGAGATGGTGGACCTCGTGAATATTTCCCGCGCCTACGAAGCGAACAACAAACTCATCCAGACCCGCGACCAACTCTTGGAGAGCGCTTTGGAAAAACTCACCTGATCTCACCATGAATCTTTCCCTCTATTCGGCGGCCACGGGAATGGACGCCCAGCAGCTGAACCTCAACACGATCGCCAACAACCTGGCCAACGTGAACACGCCGGGCTTCAAGCGCAGCACGATCGAGTTTCAGGATTTGCTCTACCAAAAGCCCAAGGCGGCCGGCGCCGACTCCGGCGGGGGCAACCTCGTCGCCACCGGCATCGAAGTGGGCAACGGCTCGCGGGTTGCCGCGACCTCGAAGGTCTTCACGCAGGGCCAGCTCACCAACTCCGGCGAACGCCTCGACTTTGCTTTGCAAGGCGACGGCTTCTTCGAGGTGCAACGGCCCGACGGCACCATTGGCTATACCCGCGCCGGCTCTTTTAAGCTGAGCGCCGCCGGCCAAGTCGTCACGACCGACGGCCTGCCGGTCTTGAGCGGTTTTCAGCCGGTTCCCGCCGGCACGACCGGCATCACGGTCGCGGAAAATGGCGAAGTCACCTACCAGACCGCCAACGGCAGCCAGACCTTCCGCCTCACGCTCACCCGTTTCGCCAACCCGGCCGGCTTGGAGAGCCTCGGTGGCAATCTCTTCGCCGAGACCGCCGCGAGCGGTATTGCCGAAACGGGGCAACCCGGCGAGCAGGGCTACGCCAACGTCATGCAGGGCTACATCGAAACCTCCAACGTCAACATCGTGGAGGAAATGGTGAACCTGATCGTCGCCCAGCGCGCCTACGAGGTGAACAGCAAGTCCATCCAGACCTCCGACGAGATGCTGCAAAACATCAACCAACTCAAACGCTGATGAAGGCCCGCTTTCTCCTTCTGATTTGCCTCGCTCTGGGCGCCCTGGGCGCAGGCCGCCTCGCGGCCCAGGCCAACGCCGTGGATCCGTGGCTCATGCAACTCACCTTGTTGCTCGACGACCACTTCACGCCGGACGGGCGCCTCGAACTGGACTGGGGCCGGGAAAACCGCGCCGAACATAACGCGACGGATGTGCTCGAGCTCGTCACTACGCCGCAATCGCTCGCGTCCCAGATGGTGGCGCGCGTGCAGATCACACGGGAGGACGGTTCGCAAAACACCTATTCGTTGATTCTGGCCGCAAAGCTGTGGACCAGCGGTTGGAGCCTGCGCGAGCCCGCGCTGATGCGCACGCCCGTCGTCGGTTCGGCCCTCGTGGTTACACCCTACGATGCCCTCCGCCTGCGCGACGTGTTGCAATGGGATGAATCAACCGAGCTCGACTTCGCCCGGAACCTGCCCGGCGGCCGCCTCCTGACGTGGCGTGACGTCGTGCGTCGCCCGCTCGTCCGGCGCAATCAAGCGGTCGAGGTCACGGCCACCGACGGCGCACTCACCGTCACGCTGCGGGGCATCGCGTTGCACGACGCCGTGCGCGGCGAGGCCGTTCGTGTCCGCAACCCGGATACACGCAAGGAATTCGTCGCCACCGTCTCGGATGACGCCCGCGCCTTCGTCAATTTTTGAACCCGCCATGCCACGCTCCCTCGTCTCCTCTCTCGGCCTCGCGCTGATCCTCGGAACCCTGGTCTCACCCGCTTCGGCGACGTCGTTGTGGACGGCACCCGGTAGTCGCGAAGAGGGCGTGGCGGCGGACAAACGGGCGTCTCGGGTCGGCGACATCCTCACGATTGTGATCTCCGAGGCCGCCTCGCAGTCGACCTCGCAGAACAAGAGCACCTCGAGCGAGAGCAACGCCGATGCGGCGGTCACCCAGTTCCTTTTCCCCGCCGCAGTGAGCCGGTTCGGCACCCACAACGGTGCTTTGCCCGGCATCAACTTCGGCGGTTCCTCTGACTTCAGTGGCGGCGGCCAGGTGAGCAACACCCAGTCCATCAATGCACGGGCCGCCATCATGATCACCGATGTATTGCCCAACGGGAACCTCGTGATCGCCGGAGCGCGGCGCATGAGCTTTTCGGGCGAGACGCAGCACGTCGTGCTGCACGGCATCGTGCGCCCCAGTGACATCTCCTCGGGCAACACGCTGCTCTCGAGCAACATCGCCGACGCGCATCTGGAATTCATTTCCGATGGCAGCCTCACGCAGGCCCAGAAGCGTGGCTGGCTGAGCCGCCTCTACGAGAAATTGCGCCCCTTCTAATCCCCGTTCCGTTTTCGCCATGTTGATTTCCTCCGTCCTCTTCCGATTCCTCGCCCGCTACGTCGTGCCTTCGCTGCTCGGCGCAACCGTGCTGCTGGGCGCGCGAGTCAAGGACATGTCCCAAGTCGAAGGCGACCGGGACAACCAGTTGGTCGGTTACGGCCTGGTCGTCGGTCTGGCCGGTGACGGTGATTCCAACGCCTTGGCCACGTTGCAGTCGGTGGCCAATGTGCTCGAGCGCAGCGGTCTCAAGATCGATCCGACGCTCATCAAGGCAAAGAACGCGGCTGCCGTGATGATCACGGCGGATATCGCCGCCTTCCTGAAGCCCGGCGCGCGCATCGATGTCACCGTGGCCTCGCTCGGGGATGCAAAATCGCTGCAGGGTGGGGTGCTTTTGCAGACACCGATGATCGGTGCCGACAATCAGGTTTACGCCGTCGCCCAAGGTCCGATCGCGCTCGGCGGTTTTGTCGGCGGGGCGGGGGGCGCCGGGGGCGCGACGGTGCAGAAAAATCACCCGACGGTCGGCATCATCAGCAACGGGGCCATCGTGGAGCGTGAGATTCTCAGCGAATTTGTGCGGGACGGTCGTCTCGCTTTTCTCCTGCACAACCCTGACTTCACTTCCGCCGCCCGCATGGCCGAGGCGATCAATCTGGCTTTCGATGGCGCGGAAGCCGTGGCGCGTGATTCGGCCACGGTCGACATGCTCTTGCCCGAAGCTTACGTCGGACGTGATGTCGCGTTTCTGGCCGACGTGGGATCGGTGGAAGTCCGGCCGGATGCCCTGGCCCGCGTGGTGATCAACGAGCGCACCGGCACGATCGTGGCCACTGCTCCGGTGGGCTTGTCCCAAGTGGCGATCAGTCACGGTTCACTCACCATCACCATCGCGCAAAACCTTACCGCCAGCCAACCTGGTCCGCTCAGCCCCGGCGGGCAGACCGCCATCCTGCCGAGCACGCAAACCAACGTCAGCGAGAGCAAGGGCGGCTTCACGGTCGTCGAAGATTCTCCCTCGGTGGAACGTCTCGCGGTGGCGTTGAACTCCCTCGGCGTCAGCACGCGTGAGATGATGGCCATCTTCCAAACATTGAAGCGGGCGGGCGCGCTGCAGGCCGAACTCATCATCAACTAAGCACTGCCGCTGATGAACGTTCCCGCCGTCGCTTCCATCGATCCCAGCCTGCTCTCGGCGCTGCCGGGCGCCGGCCTCGACCGTGCGGCCAAACCGACGCCGGAACAGGTTGCCAAAGCGGCGCAGCAATTTGAAGCCATCCTCGTGCGGCAACTGATCGCCCCGGCCATCGAGCCGATGATGAGCGGTGGCGGCATGGGCGGCACCAAGGACAGCGGCGGCGGCGTTTACGGCTACATGCTCACCGATTCTCTCGCGACGTCGATTGCCGCCGGCGGCGGTCTCGGTCTCGCCAAACTTTTCCAGAGCCAACTGGGCGCCAAGGCGGCGCCGGAGTCGGCCCCTCTTTCGTTATGAATTCTCCTAAAATCCCTCTTGTGGTTGAGCTGTTACGCGCCGAACTGGCTGCTTATGGCGGTCTGTTGGCGGCGTTTGACCGGCAGCAAATCCACCTGCTCCGTCGCGAGATCGACGAGTCGTCCGACACGTCCGCCGTCATCCAGGACCTTGCCGCCGAGGCCACCGAATATCGCACCGTGCGGGAAGCGTGGGTGGCCGAATTCGCCCGTGAGCACAATCAGCCGGAAGGGTGCGCGCTGCGTCAGATGATCGGCTTCTTCGAAGCCGACCAGCAGCCCTTGGTCGAGGCCCTCATCAAAGAGATCAATGTGCTCATCCATCGCGTGCGTCGCCGCGCCCGGCAGAATCACAGTATTCTCGCTCGCGCCTTGGAGCTGCGTCGGGAGTTGCAAGCCGGTCTGGGCTGGTTGCCGTCCTCCCGCACCTATGCGCCCTCGGGGCGTGTGAGCCAGATGATCGAAACGAACAGTCTGCGGGCCACCGGCTGATCTCGAACCTGTTTCCCTGCGCCTCCGCCTCCTTCCCTTTCACCCATATGTCCGGTCTATTTGGCAGTCTTACCCAATCCGTCCAGGCGTTGAGCGCACACTCGCGCGCGATCGAAACGGCGGGCCGCAATCTGGCCAACGTCAACAATCCGTCCTACGCCCGCCAACGCGTGCTTTACGCAGATCGGGGCACGGTGGTGACGCCGAACGGCGCCCAGTCGCTCGGCCTGGAGGCGAAAAGCATCCAGCAGATCCGCGATTCGTTGCTCGACGCGCAGGTCGTGCGTGAGGTCGGACTCTCCGCGAGTCTGAACGCGCAGAACACCACCTTGCTCAACGCCCAGGCCGCCTTGGGCGAGTCGATCGACCGCGCGAGCGGCACGGAAGGCACGACGGATTCGGCCTACGGCCTCTCGGCTTCGATCACGGATTTTTTTAACGCCTTCCAATCGTTCGCCGCCCGGCCGACCGACCAGGGCGAACGCCAGAATCTCGTGCAACAGGCCGAGATCATGACGGAGCGTTTCAACGAGACGGATCGCCGTCTCGCGCAGATTCAGACCGACGTGGATTCGGAGGTCGCGACCGACGTCGACGACATCAATCGCTTGTTGTCCAGCATCGGCGAGCTGAACGCCCAGATCGGGCGCATCGAGATCAACAATCCCGGTTCCGCCGCCGACCTGCGAGACCAGCGTCAGGCGCGCATCGAAGAGCTCGCCGGAAAGATGTCCATCGAGACCGCGCCCAACGCGACCGAGACGGGACAGGTCGATGTGTTTGTGCGCGACGCTTCCGGCAATCCGGTCGTGCTCGTATCGCTCGCGACTGTCGTCAACCCTGTGGCCTACGACGGCGCGCAGTTGACCGCGGGCGCTTCAGCCACGCCCATCGCGTTGAGCGGCGGCTCGGTGAGCGGCCTGCTCACGGCGCGCGACGGGGCCGTGCAGACCTTGCGCGATGGCATCGACGCCTTGGCCAACCAGCTCGCGAGTGCGGTCAACGCGGCCTACAATCCGACCGGTGTCAGCGGGGACTTTTTTACGATCACCCCAAGCAGCGGCGCGGCGACGCTCAGTCTCAACAGCAGCATCACCGCGACCTCGCTCAAGGCTTCGGAAACCGGCGGCGCCGCCGATAATACGCAGGCGCTCGCGGTGGCCGAACTCGTCACCAAGAAGTTCTCCACCGCCAGCGGCGACGCCATCAACGGCACGATCACGCAGCACTACACCAGTGTGGTGAGTGATCTCGGTCGCGCCGTTTCGGGCGTCCAAAGCCGCCTTGAGGATCAGTCGAACATCGAGACCCTCGTGCTCAACCAGCGGCAGGCCGTGAGCGGCGTCTCCATCGATGAAGAGATGGCCGACATGCTCAAGTTCCAGCGCGCCTTCGAGGCCGCCTCGCGCGTCGTTAACATCATCGACGGTCTGCTCGATATCGTCGTCAACCGCCTCGGCGCCTAGGCGCGCTCGTTTTTTTTCGCCCCTCTCTCCCACCGATCATGCGACTCTCCACCTCCACCACCGCCGATAACGTGCTTGTCCAGTTGCAGCGGCTCAGCAGCCGGCAGGCGGAGCTGCAGACGCAGATCGCCACCGGCCAGCGGGTCTTCCAGCCGGGCGACGATCCGGCCGCGGTCGCCCGCATCGTCAGCGCGCAGATGGAGCGCAGCAGCTTGCTGCAGTATCAACGCAACACCGACGCCGCACTGGAGTATTCAAAAGCGTCCTACTCCAGCCTTGAGCAGATGAAGTCGCTGTCGGACCGGGCGGGTGAACTCTCGGTTCTCGGTGCGGGCGCGAACGGTGCGCAAGCCATGGAGGCCTACGCCTCCGAGGTAAACCAGTTGATCGAGCAGGCGGTCACGGTCGGCCAGTCCCGGCTGCGCAACGACTACATCTTTAGCGGCACGGCGGTGGACTCGCCGCCTTTCAACGTCACGCGTGACGCGGATGGGCAGATCACGGGCACGACCTACACCGGCGATGCCGGCCGGCTGGCGGTGCCCATCGGTCCCGGGGCCGTGATCAACCCGACGCCGGACAGCGCGACCAACGCCGGCATGGGAGACTTTATCAACCGGCTCGTGGCATTGCGCGATGCCTTGGCCTCGGGGGATGCCTCCGCCGTGCAGGCGAACCGCGGCGATCTCGAAGCCTCGGAAGACCTGCTGGTCTCCTCGCTCAGCGAACACGGCGCGGTCCAACTGCGCATCGAGGTGAGCCAGACCCAGCAACGTTCCCGCCTCGACGAAATCGAGCGCCAGATTTCCAGCGAAGCCGACATTGACTTGCCCAGCGCGGTCGTGCGTCTGAGCCAAACCACACAAGCCTACGAAGCGGCGCTCTCCTCGGCCGCCACCATCCTGAAAATGTCCCTCATGGACTATATCCGGTAGTCGTTCCCTTTCCTCCAACTCCTTAAAACCATCTCATGAAAGTCCTAGCTGATCCGGTCGACGAAATCCCCGCCGTCCTGCCGCCGAAGATCGAACTCACGTTTCCGACCGGCATCATTGGTTTCCCCGAACATCGTCGCGGCGAAATCTTTCACTTGCCGGATCAACTGCCTTTTCAATGGCTGCGGCTGCACGGCCCGACCGTCCTGCACTTCGTCGTGATCGATCCCGCGGGGGCTGTGCCGGACTACGCGCCGGAGCTCTACGACGACGACGCCCGCGCCCTCGGCATCAACGGGGCGGAGGATGCGCTGGTTTTCAACATTGTCACCGTGCGTGCCGACAACCAGGCCACGATCAACCTGGTCGGCCCGCTCGTCATCAATCGGGGCACCGGCGTCGGTCGTCAGATCGTCGTCGCCAACCACAACCAATTTGACGCGCGTCACCCTTTGGTGACCGCATCCTAAGGACCACCATGCTCGTCCTTACCCGCAAAGTTAATGATGCGATCGTCATCGGCGATAACATCGAAATCCGCATCACCCGCATCGATGGCGACATGGTGAAAATCGGCATCTCGGCTCCCCGCGATGTCTCGATCGTGCGCAAGGAAGTGTTGACCGATATCGCCGCGACCAACCGCGCGGCGGCGGTCAATGGTCCGACCGCCGGCGGCGCCACTCCGCTGCCGAAATTACCGGTCGGCATACGTCGCCCGATCTCTGTCTCCGCTCCTCTTCCCAGCCGCTCGCAGTCATGAACTCCGTCTCCTCCAACCACGCTCAATCTCTCGCCGCAGGACTTTCTCGCCTGCAACCTCTGCTCGACGCGTCGAACTCCCGCATCAGCTCAGGACAGCGCATCGATCGTCCGGCCAGCGACATCTCGGGGGTCGGCATGGCGAGCAAGCTCGACGGCCAGCAGGCGCGGCTCGAAGCGGTGGAAGTGAACCTGCAGAACGGCATGAGCCGCAGCCAAGTCGCGACCGCCCAGCTATCGACCTTAAGCCGGATCGTGACCCGTCTGTCGGAACTTTCGACGTTGCAGAACAATCCCGTGCAGACGGATGCGACGCGGCAACTTTACGCGACCGAAGCGACGGAGCTGCAGAACCAACTGCGCCAGACCATCGGCGGCACGACCGCGGAAGTGGGCGGCGAGAGTGACGTGGGACGCCCCCTGGGCGTTTTCAACGGCCGCGAGCTTTTTGGATCCGATGGCGGCGATGTGATCGCGATCGGGTTGCAGAGCGACGAAAAGGTCACGCTGCCTTCCGTCGACCTGCGTCACGGCGCGATGGGGCTGCTTTTCCAGCAGGACGGCTCGGGGAACTTCACGTTCGATATTTCCGACGCCGGCGCCGGCTCGGTGCTTAATGCGGCGCTCGATCAGCTGAGCGCGGGGCAGGCTGAAATCGGTGCGGTGCAAAGCCGCCTGGAACTCGCGGCGTCGGCCACGACCACGGCGCGCACCAACACCGAGGCGGCGCTTTCCAGTATCCGTGACGTGGATATCGCGCAGGAGACCACCACGTATACGCGCCTCCAGATCCTTTCGGAAAGCTACACCGCGATGGTGGCGCAGGCCCGGGATGCCAACGCCAAGTTGTTGCCCTTGCTGAACCGCGGATAATCCCGGGTTTAGGAGACGGCGAAATTCGGCGTGGTGCGACTGAGTTCCCGCTCCACGGCGGTCAGCAATTTCGGTCCGGTGAACGGTTTGTCGAGGACCGTGGCGTTGAAGGTCTGCAACTGGGCGGCCTGAGGCCGCGGAACGATGCTTCCGGTCATCACCAGCATCGGCACCGTGGGGTGACGGTGGCGGATCTGCTCGACCAACTGGTTGCCGACGACGCCGGGCATGATGAGATCGACGAGCACGAGCGCGACGTCTTGAGCGATGGGCTTGAGCTGGGCCAGAGACGCCTCGGCCTCGCTGGCGCAGACGACGCGGAAGCCGTAGGCGAGCAGGGTGGCGCGTGTCACGCTGCGCAGGTTGGTGTCGTCGTCGATCAGCATGATCAGGCGATTATGGCCGGGGCGCGCGGCGGCGTCGGCGGGGGGCTCGGGCTCGAACTCGTTGGCGGTCAAGACGGTGCCGCGGTGTTCGCGCGGTAACCAGATCGTCGCGGTGGTGCCGACGCCGGGTTTACTGCGGATGTCGATGAAACCGCCGTGGGAGTTGACGATGCCGAGCACCACGGAGAGACCGAGACCGCGGCCGTTGCCGAAGCCCTTGGTGGTGTAAAATGGCTCGAAGATTTTTTCCTCGATCGGCGAGGCGATGCCGGTGCCGCGGTCGTGCACTCTGACCCGGACGTAGGGACCGTGCTTCGCATTCGGATAACGGGCGAGGTCCTCGTGCGTCACCGTATGCTCGTCGCATTCCACGGTGACTTCCGACCGCTTGGCGGCGGATGATTCGTAGGCGTTGAGGATGAGGTGGACGATCGCCTGCTGGAGCTGGCCGGCGTTGCCGCGAATGGGCAATTCGCCGGCATAGGCGGTCGCATTGATCGTGCCGGGCTGGTTGAGGCTGTCGCGGAAAATATCGATGGCCGCGCGGGTAATGGTCTGCAGGTCGACCTGACCGATTTCGCCCGGGTTGGCGCGGGAGAAGTCCAGCAATTGGCGCACGATGGTGGCGCCGCGGCGGGCGCCTTGCTCGATGGTCGTAAGCAGGGCGCGGGAGTGCGTATCGGTCAGCTGGGACCGCAGCATGGCGGGGACCATCAGGATGGGCGTGAAGATGTTGTTGAGGTCGTGGGCGACGCCGCTGGCCAGGCGACCGACGCTTTCGAGGCGCTGTTGGCGCAGCATGTGACTTTGCAGTGCCTTGCGCTCGGTAATGTCGCGCAGGATACTGAGATGCAGGCCCGTTTGGATGTTGGCCACCGCCTCGAATTCGACCTCGACGGTGCTGCCGTCAAGGCGCCGAATCGTGGTCTCGCCGTGGCGACGTTCGTCGCGTCGGAAGCGTTCCCAAGCCTCTGGTCCGGAACGATTGGTGTCGAAGCGGAAGAGGTCGAAAATCTTTTGGCGTTTGAAGGTGGCCAGATCGAAATCGAACAAATCGAGGGCCGCTCGATTCGCGTCGACGACGCGGCTCTGGTCGTCGACGAGCAGGATGGCGTCGAGTGAATGATCGAAAATGGCCTGTAGGCGGCCGCGGCTGGCGGTGAGTTCCAGCTCGGCGGCTTTGCGGGTGGTCACGTCGGACTGCGTGCCGACGAATTGGATGATTTCGCCTGTATCCGGGTCGCGGATCGGCGACAGGCGGAGCTCGTTCCAGAAGGCGCTCTTGTCCTTGCGGTAGTTTAGGATCTCGCAGTTCACCGGCTGGCCTGCGGCCAGGCCTTGGCGAATTTCCCGGCGGGTCTTTTCCGAGGAGGCGGGGCCTTGGAGAAAGGCGCAGGTGCGGCCAAGGATTTCATCGGGATGATAGCCGGTAAGCGTCGTGAAATAGTCGTTCGCGTAGCGGATGCGGAAGCTGGGATCGGCGATGAGGATGCCTTGGGACACCGAGTCGAGGGCGCGACTCTGCCATTGCAGGGCGGCGTGATCGGCATGCGTTTCCGTCACGTCGCGAATGGTCAGGCAGACCCACGCGACGCGATGATCGGAGGCCGGCACCGGCACGCCGGAGATCGCCAGCCAGATGATCGATCCGTCGTGGCAGGGGAGCGAAATTTCTTCGGCAAAGTCCTGGCCGGCAAACAGCCCGGCGATGATTTCGCGGCCGCGTGCGGCGTGCGAAGCGGGCAGGTAGTCGGCCACCGGGATTGCGGAGGAGATTTCTTTTTGCCAGAACGTGCTCGTCATCTGCGTGGCGGCGTCGTTCCAGATTTCCGGTCGGCCGGATTGGTCGAGCAGCACCATGGCGTGCGGGGTGGCATCCAGCACGACGCGCAGGCGCGTTTGAGTTTCGTGCAGGTCTTCGGTGCGCCGGGCGAGCATACAACGCAGCTCGAACCAGGAGCGTTCGCGGCGCCGAAACATGCAGACCTCGACGATGCTGTGCGGCGGGCGATCACTCGGGACGTGATCACTGGCGCCGTGTTGCAAGGCGGGGATCGCTTGATGGGGATCCAGATCGGTCGACAACGTAACGACGGTGAGGCGGGGGGCGAGCTGGGTCCAGGCGCGGATGGCTGGAAGCACTTCAGGGCAGGATAATTCCGCCACCAGGATATCACAGCGGGCTGCGAGGATTCGGTCCTGTGCGTCGGCGATTTCCGGGAGATGCTCCGCGGCGCAACCAATCGCGGTGAACCGATGGCTCAGCGCGGAGGTCCGCAACGGGTCTTTCGTCAGCAAGCCTACGCGTGCGACGGTGGCCGATCCGGCGCGGCGCAGGCAGGACTGGAGGAGGGCGGCCAGCGTGGCGGGCTCGATAGGTAGGGTGAAGTGGCCCCGGGTATTGAGGGCATGCACCACGGTTTCAACCTGCTCCCGGTCGTGTTGATGGGAAAAGGCGACCACGGGGATGAGACCGAAACGTGCGAGGGCCTCGGAGCTTAACAAGTGGCAAAATTGCCAACCCACCTCGTCCGCTTCACTCAAATCGGTGAGAATGAGGTGGGGCGGGTCCGGGTTCAGGATGTCGAGGGCTGCGTTGATAGAGGTGGCTTGCTGGACCTCGAATGGTTCTTCGGCCAGCATCGAGGCGATCATCTCGATCGAGGACGGGGCAGCGCTTACGACTAGCAAGCGATAGCGGAAGGGAGCCGAAGACATGACTTAAAACAGCAGACGGCAGTCTTAGGTCGGCGGCAATACCGCAGATATGCCCGTGCGGAAGCGTTCGATCTCGGCCTGCAGTCGGCGGACGGTTTCGGCCGGAGGGGCATCGGCCGACCACTCGGTTTCCATCTGGAGCAGGAAGCGCTCGAGGTTTAACGCGAAAAAACCGGCGGCGGTTTTGCGAAATGCGGCCAAGGCCCGGCGACCGTCCGCAAAACGGTTTTCGTCCCATGCCTGGCGAACGAAGTCGACGTAGCCGCCGACCTCACCGGAAAAATCCTCCAACAGGTCGCGGGCCAACGACACCTCGCCGCCGACGGATTCGACGAGGGCGTTCCAGTCCACCTCGACCCGTTTGACGGCCGCCGGCCGGACGAGCGCGAGGTGCTTGGCGAGCATTTCGGCCAGTGCTTTGGCTTCGATCGGTTTGCTCAGATAATCGTCCATGCCGGCGCTGAGGCAGCGGGCCTTGTCGCCTTTGAGCGCGTTGGCGGTCACGGCGATGATGGGCACCTTGGGGTTGAGCGCGGGAGAGGCGAGGGCGCGCACCCGTCGACTGGCTTCGTAGCCATCCATCTCGGGCATCTGGCAATCCATCAGCACGAGATCATAGGGGACGGCGGCGAGGGCGGCCAGGGCCTCCAGGCCGTTGGCCACGGCGTCGGCTTGGTAGCCCAAGCGTTGGAGGATGGCCAGGGCGACGCGTTGATTGACGGGATTATCTTCTGCGAGCAGGAGGCGCCAGTGGCCGGTGGGAGGTGCGATCGCGGCGAGGGATTGAGCCGTCCGGCCCTCGCGTGAGTCGGCGGAAGGATTCCAAATGTCCTCCAACAAGAGCTCGAGGTGGGGGCGATGCAGCGGCTTGATCATGTGCCGGTAGTTTGGATACCGATGCTTTTGATGATGCCGGTCGAGGAGCACCAGGCGCCGCACAACGCCGTTGAAAGAGGGGGGCACGGCTTCGATGAATTCGTCGGCGCCGGGAGCGTTGAGGCTAAGCAGAACCAGATCGATGGGCGGCTCGTCAGGGCGGGCGAGCATGGAAAGCACGGGGGCGACTCCGGGGAAGGACTCCACGGCGCAGCCCATCGCGGCGAAATCGGCGGCGACGCGTTCGCGACTCGCGTCATGCACGTCGATCACCACGCACCGCCGTCTCGGCCAGCGCACTTTGGCGCGGGGCGGAGCCGCCACGATCGGGCGGCGAAGACAAAGCGTGAGGGCAAACGTCGTCCCTTGGTTCACTTTGCTTTGCACGGTGATTTCGCCGTCCATCGCATGGACCAGCTGACGCGAAATCGCGAGCCCGAGACCGGTGCCGCCGAAGCGCCGGGTGGTGGAGCTGTCGGCTTGGGTGAAGGGTTGAAACAGCTGGTCGATCCGGTCGGCGGGGATGCCCATGCCGGTGTCGCTGACCCGGAAACCCAAATGCACGAGCGCATCGCTGCAGCAGGGGGATTCAATCTGCAGCAGGACCTCTCCGCGCTTGGTGAACTTGATGGCATTGCCGATCAGGTTGACGAGGATCTGGCGGATGCGTCCCGGATCGCCGCGGACTTGGGTCGGCACCTCCGGAGAAATCCGGGCGTCGATTTCCAAGCCCTTGAGGTGTGCCTGAGGCGCGAGCAGATCGAGGGTCTCCTCGATCATGGCCGGCAGGTCGAAATCAAGCTGTTCCAGATCCAGGCGGCCGGCTTCGATCTTGGAAAAGTCGAGGATGTCGTTGATGAGCTGGAGCAACGTTTCGCCGCTGGTGCGAACGGTCTCGGCGAAGCTGCGCTGCTCAGGGGTCAGCGGGGTGCCGAGCAAGAGGCCGGTCATGCCGATCACGCCGTTCATCGGCGTGCGGATCTCGTGACTCATGTTGGCGAGGAACTGACTCTTGGCCTGATTGGCGGCGGTGGCCTCCATCGCGAGTTCGTTGGAGTGGGCAATCGAGCGTTCGAGCTGAAGGTTGGTCTCCTCGAGTTCGGCCTTCGAGATGATCAAGTTGAACTCCGCCTGTTTCTGCGCGGTGATATCGGTGCAGGCGCCCATGTAGCCGATGAAGGCGCCGCTGTTTCCGTCGAAATTCGGGGAGGCGTTGTCGAGCAGCCAATGATAGCTGCCGTCGTGGTGCCGCAGCCGATACTCGACTTGAAACGGTTCCTGGGCTTCGTGGGCCGCGTGGTAGGCGGCGAGGCAGGTCGGCAGATCGTCCGGGTGCACGCCGTCGAGCCAACCGATCCCGCGTTCCTCTTCCCACGAACGTCCGGTGAATTCCAACCAGTGACGATTCAGGTAGTGGGCGGAGCGGCCCAAACCCGCCATCCAAAGGAGGGCGGGCATGTGATCCGCCAGCGTGCGGAAGTTTGTCTCAGGCGGATGCTCGCTTCGCTGGTTTTCCTCGGGTGCCGTGGGCTGCGCCGGAGCGTGGGTGGGCAGGTCGCGAGGCGATGCCAGCGAGGACGACCCCACCCGCGGGCGCAGAGGAGCTGGACGACGGTTGATCACAATATATCAACCTTAGCTATCGGCCGGGCGGGGGACTTCTTTAGGTGCTCGCCTCACTCAGGCATTTATTCAGCAAGGAGGCGAACTCGACGGCGGAGAAGGGCTTGGGCAGAAAATCGACCTGCGGGTCGGCGATCGCGATCTCAGTCGCGGGATTGTCCACGTAGCCGGACATGTAGATGATTTTGAGGTCCGGTTTGAGGGTGAGAAGCTTTTGGGCCATCTCATGACCGTTCATGCCCGGCATGACGATGTCGGTCACGAGCAGCGGGATGTTCGCGAGGCCTTCGCTTTCGGCGAAGGCCAGGGCTTCTTGCGGACTGCCGAAACTTTCCACCTCGTGACCGATGGACTTGATCAACATCGAGGCGACGGAGCGCACGAGTTCATCGTCTTCGACCAGCAGGATATTCGACTTTTCGGCGAGACCGTCACCGTGCTCGGTGTCGAATTCATCCTCGGCAAACGAGCAGACCTCTTCGGGGAACCACAACGAGAAGGTCGATCCTTGGCCGGGGGCGCTTGTGACCGTGATATCGCCCCCGGCGTCGCGCAGGGTGACGAGGCAGGTGGCGAGTCCCAAGCCGGTGCCTTTGCCACGCGGCTTGGTGGTGAAGAACGGTTGGAATATACGTTCGGCGACATCGGGCGTCATGCCTTTGCCGGTGTCGGTGACGGTGAGCGCCACGTAATCGCCGGGCGTGAGTTGACCGACGCCATCGCCGGTTTTGATGGCCCGCCGTTCAATGCTGATCGAGAGCGTGCCTTCGGTCGGCATCGCGTCGCGGGCGTTCAGACACACGTTGAAAAACGCTTGTTCGAGCTGCTTGCGGTCGGCGCGCACCCAGACCGCTTCGGGGGACGAGGCGAAATTGAGCACGATGCATTCGCTCAAGAGCGACGAAAGAAACCCCTGCAGCTCCTCGACGAATTGGTTCAGATCGATCGGCTCGGCCTGCGTGACTTCCTTGCGGCTGAAGGAGAGCAACTGGCGCACGAGGTGCGTGGCGCTGCTGCAGGCGTAGATGATATTGTCGATCTTGCTCAGCTCGTTGGGCGAATCGGAATCCTCTTTCAACAGATCCGAAAAACAACGGATGGCGGTGAGCAGGTTGTTGAGATCGTGGGCGACGCCGCCGGCGAGCAGGCCCACGGCTTCCATTTGTTGGGCTTCCCGGGCGCGCGTTTCGCTTTGGGAGAGTTTGCGGGCCGCCCACCCGCGTTCGATCGAAACCGCGAGGATCCCAGCCAGCGAACGGGCGAAGTGGAGCGACTCCATCGGGATCGGCGCGTTGTCCGGCTGGAGACCGATGAGGTAGCCGTGCGGTGGGCTCGAATGGCCGATCGGCACGGCGAAACCACCCTTGCACCCGAGCAAATCGAGGTCGTCTTTGTGCAACGGAAATTGGCCGCGGTCGCCCGGGAGCTCACACACGTGGGCGGGCGCAAGACCGATGGCTTTGAAGGGCCGGATTTCGAGCGACTCGGTCCCAACGGTGGCCTCCGGGAAGTAGTGGGGCTCGGCGTCCTTGCGCAGCATCAGGATACCGCAGGGCAGCAGGAGCACGTCACACAGGAGTTGAAGCGCACCTCCATCGACCTGACCATCCGGATCGTCGCGCAGGGCGAGTTCGCTGAAATGAGTGAGCGAGGTCTGGCGCAGCGAAAGCAGCGTGAGCATGTCCTCGCTGGATTTCTCGGCGTTGATGTCGATCGCACACCCGATGTAACCCAGCACGTGGCCGTCGTCGTCGCAGCGGGCGGTCACCCGCTCCCGCACCCAACGGTAGGCGCCGCCAGCGTAGCGCAGCCGAAACTCGTAGGTGCGGCCATCTTCCTGAAAATGAATCGCCGGCTGGCTCAACAGCTCAACGTCTTCGGGATGGATCACGCTTTGGATGCGCAGGGCATCGGTTTCGGAGGGCGCGTAGCCGGTGGCCTGGCTCCAAGCGGAATTGACGTGGACGATGTTACCCGCGGCATCGGAGACCCAGCACATGGCCGGGAGCATCTCCACCATTTGATGCCAATCGGCCGAAATCGCGGGATCAAGGGTGGACGCGCGGGAATCGGAGAGCGTAAGCGGGGGATACATCGGGGGAGAGGGGCGAATGGCGAACTTGGCGAGCTAACGCGGAGCGCCGTAAGCCTTCAATGCGGCGGCAGGATTGGCGGTGACTGCGGTGGTTTGGCGCGAACCGCCCAGACTGTAGCGGAGCAACAGCTGTTCGTTTTCGCGATCAAGGTGCAGGATTTGGAGGCAACGTTGCCGGGCGCGTTCGAGATCGGGACCGCCGGGTGGGAGCGTTTCGTCGCCGGGGGCGCGCAGGCGGGCGAGGCTGTCGTCCCAACGGGCGGCGAGCTCACGCTTCTTTTCGCGCCAAGCTTCGTCGGGCGGACGCCGCTCGTTCTTCATGATTTGATTTTCCTCGACCGTCAGTCGGTAGAGCTCATCGCACAAGTGAAGGTGGGCGGTGATGCGTTCGGCATGCGTCATGAGGAGGTGACAGTGGCGGACGTTTCCACCGGATTCAAGGCGTGGAGTTCAGTTTGAGTTTTTTGCGTCCACGTCAGTTGCTCCAAGCGCCACTCCGCCATGCGGATGATGTCCTGAATCTCGGGTGAATCGAGCTTTTGACCGGTCGAGATCAGCTGATTGTAGACCTCGGCGGCGCGGGAAAATTGAAGCAGGCGTTCCCAGCAAAGGCCTTCCTGATAACGGAGCGGGGTGGTCCATGACGGCGCTTGGTCGATCTCGATCAAGGCGCGGTAGAGTCGCAGCGCAGGGGTGAACTCACCGCGCTGGTAGTAGGCGGCGGCGAGCTGCATGCCGGTGCGTTGCTGCCAACGGCGCCACGAGGCCATGTCTTCCGTGCTTTTGGCGTGTTCGATCTGCAGCAGGTCGAGGGTCACTCGCAGCGAATCTTCCGGCCGTTTGAGGTCATCGAGGAGCGTGGCCAGTTCGAAGTAGGCTTCGGGGGCGTGGACGTCCTGGCCATATTGGGAAATGAAGTCGCGGAAGGCGCGGGCGGAGGCGAGGTTCTGGCCCGACATGCGCAGGGCGCGGGCGATCTTGAAACGGGCGGTGGCGCGTTCTGTCTCGTCGATGTCGAGCAGATCGAAGCGTTTGAAAAGGCGGATGGCATTGTCGTATTCGCCGATCTGAAAATGGGTGTCGGCGATCTCGAACTGCGCAGTTTGCACGGTCTTGCGGTAGCTGTTGTCGCCGGACTCGGGCAGCTTGAGCGTGGTGTGGATCACCGAGTAGAAGCGCGAGAGGGCGAGTTTGGTGCTGCCCATGTCGCGCAACACCTGACCCACCTCCAGGTAGGCGGTCGGGGTGTGGCTGCCGGCGGGAATGGTTTTTAACAGATGCTCGTAAGTGGCGACGGCTTTGACCGACTCGCCCGAGAGGCGATAGGCGCGGGCGAGCCCGAGCAATGACGTGATGGCATCGGGCAGCGGGGGATGCGCTTCGGCGACTTGGCGGAAGGCTACGATGGCGGCGGGGGCGTCGCCTTGATCGAGTTTGCCCTGGCCGATGCGAAGCAGGCTGGCGCGCAAGGCGGTGGCGTGTTCCGACTCGGGCAGCGGCTTTTTGCCTTTTTCCGATTCGCTTCGCTCTTTCGCGGCCTTGGCCGCTTCGAGTGGGTCGGGCAGCGTGAAGTCTTCTTGCGCGGCTTCCGTAATCGCGGGTGCGATGATGCTTTCCGGCACCATCACTTCGGCGTCGGCCGCGGGGGCTTCGGCATGGTCGGCGTGCAAGTCGATGGTATCCGGCGCTGGCTCGGATTGGGTCGCCGGCACCGGTCCGTCGTGGCTCGGCGCCGATGTGCCATGCGCCGGTGCGGGCGTAGGCGGATTGGCCCAGAGAGATCCCGTGATCAGAAGAAAATACGCGGCGAGACGGCTCATTTTTGTTGATAAGTGGCGCGACTGACGGGAGTCGGCGAGGCGTAGAAGTAGGGCAGGAGATCGTCGAGGCTCACGGGTTCAGGGCGGAAAACCCCGGGGCTGTCCGATCCTGGCGGGCCGGATCCGGGGCCGGTGCTGTTACCGTTGCCGGTGTTGTTGTTGGTCGTCGGGCCGGTGTTGCCGTGGGCCGCGAGGGGGCCGGAATGCGGGATCGCGTCGTTGGACTTGGGCGGCAAACCGAGGACAGCCTCGAGCGAATCCGGATGGACGGTCGCAGGATCGACTTTTGAAGTAACCGCGTCGGCCGCGGCTTTCGCCTCGTCGGATTCGGGGTCGGACTCCGCGGCGACAACGGGGGGGCGCAAGGCCGTGAATTTAAACGGTCGAGCGGGCGCGGCATCGCGGATTGGCGACGGGAGCGTAGCCAACAAATAAGGTGATGAATCGAAGCTGACCGCCGCGATTTGATTGGTCGCCACGACCAAAAGAATCAGCCGGGCCGATGGTTTGGCGCGGTGAGCGGAGAGACGATGTTGAGTGGTGATTTCACGTTTAGTGACTCGAAGTGGCATAACAGGGACGATCTGCAGTTTGGTGACTGAGCCATCCCGATAGTGGGTCCTTCCTTCGTATCGGCGCGGAGCCGGCAACCTTTAGTCCTGCGGAGTGTTTTCGGGGTCGGAACGGAGCACTAAACCCTCGCGGTGCGACTAAGGTAGGTGGCGCAACAGGTTACGTTAAAGTTCTGCGGGGAATCACCGAAGTATGCCTTGGCGCGGGTGCCTATCTTCCGCCCCCCCCGCGTCGTTTTACTCATTTCAAGTTTCGTGCCCGCTATGAATATCCTCCGTCACAGAGTTCTAACCATCGGTCAGCGCGTCAGCGTCGGCTTCGCTTTCCTCCTTCTTCTCGGGGTGCTGCTCGGCAGTTTCGCGGCATGGCGCATGTCTCGTGCGGCCACCGGGGCTTCCTTTTTATCTCAGGCCGTGGCGCCGCAGGCTGACGTGTCGAGTCGCCTCGCCCAAGCCTCGCTGGAGGCGCAGCGTGAAGTTCGATCATATAGCTTAACGGGCGATGCTGCTTCGTTGAAGGAAACGCGTCGCCACTTGGCCGACATCGAAACGGCGTTGGCCGACGCCGAAACGTTGAGCGCGGCGCAACCCGCGCTCACGGCCCTGCAGGCCAGTCTGGGGGACGCGAAAATCGCCGTGGCCAGTTTCAAAACCGAGCTCGCCGCCACGATTGCCAACTTGGATGCGCTCGCGACGATCCGCGAAAATCTGGATCAATCGGCGGCGACGTTCGTGCAGCAGGTTGGAAATCTTATCACGGATCAGGAGACCAAACTGCGTAACGAAATCGCCGCCGAATCATCGGCGGAAAAGCTGGAGTCGCGGCGCGAAAAATTGAAGCACGCGAACGGGATTCTGAATGATCTTAACGCGGTCCGGATCGCGACGTTCAAGACGCAGGCAACGCGAGACGACACCATCGTCCGGTCCGCGTTGCCCTTGTTCGACGACATGGAGGTTTTGCGCCAAAACCTGGTCGCCGTGGCGGTCGATCCGCTGAACCTCAAGCAGCTCGCCCGCATCGGCGATGCTGCGCAAAGCTACCGCGCCGGGATCGATGCCGTCATCGCCAATTCGGCTGAGGCGCGGGCGGTCAAGGAACGGCGCGTGGCCGCGAGCAACCGGTTCAACGAAGTCGCAACGGGGCTCCAGGAGCGCTCGGTGCAGCGGACCCTCTCGTTCGCCGAGGAGACGTCCGGCGGGCTTAAGACCGCGCTCCAATTCGTGTTGATCGGTTTGTTGGTCATGGTGGTCGGCGGGATTGGGGGGGCGGTCCTCATCCTGCGCGGCATCACGGCGGCGATTAGCCGGACCGCCGAAACCTTGACGCAGGGATCGCTGCAGGTGGCGTCCGCGTCCGGCCAGGTCTCGGCCGCGAGTCAATCGCTCGCGGAAGGCTCCAGCGAACAGGCCGCCTCGTTGGAAGAAATCAGTTCTTCCATCGAAGAGCTGTCCAGCATGACGAAGCGCAATGCCGATAACGCTTCGAACGGCAACGTATCGGCGGCTGAAGCGCGGCGCGCGGCGGAAGCCGGCGCCGGTGAGATGGAGCAAATGCAGCAGGCGATGAATGCGATCCAAGAGTCATCGACCGACATTTCCCGAATCATTAAGACGATCGACGAGATCGCCTTTCAGACGAATATCCTGGCCCTGAACGCCGCCGTCGAAGCGGCCCGCGCAGGTGAAGCCGGCGCGGGTTTTGCCGTGGTGGCCGACGAAGTGCGCAGTCTCGCCCAACGTTCGGCCGTGGCCGCGCGGGAAACGGCGGACAAGATCGCGGATGCCACCTCCCGCAGCGCACAGGGCGTTGAAATTTCGGGCCGCGTGGCCGCGGGCTTGGAGCAGATCGTGGTGAAGGCCCGGGAGGTGGATCGCTTGGTCGCCGAAGTCGCCGTGGCGTCGAAGGAGCAAAGCGAAGGCCTGAGCCAGATCAACTCGGCCATCACGCAAATGGACAAAGTCACGCAGTCGAGCGCGGCCAGCGCCGAGGAAACCGCTTCGGCGGCCGAGGAGTTGAACGCGCAATCGGAAGAACTACGGACGGCCGCAAACGACTTGGCGGCGCTCGCAGGCATCCGCCGCACGGACGCGTCCGGCCCGACCGAACGTGGGCCGACATCGCGTCGCGCCGCGTCTTCACGGAGCACGCCGCTGGCGTCCGGCCCGCCCGCTGCCGTCATCGAAAAACCGATGAGCTTTTCGCCGGCGCCTAAGACCGCAGCGGTGGAAGAGCCTAGCTTGAGCTTCCGCGACTGATCCCGGCGACGTCGTTTAAACACCCCTCTCAACCGCCCGCACCGTTCCGCCCTTGGCGAGCGTGGTGCGGGTTTTTTGTGATCGCTTGCTTGGCTCGGTCGATGGGGCGCATTCGGCGAGCTTCTCCGGGCGGTCTGCCCGCCGGGGTAAGAATGGCGATGATCGGGGATGGGCGGTGCGCTGATCGCCGCCCCGGGGCGGCGCGATCCGGGCCGTCCCGTGCCATGGGGCGGAGGGATTCTCCCGTTTGTTCGGGGCTTCGCAGGTCACGGGTTGAGTGCCTCTTCCGACACGTGCCCGGCTACGCAGGGGGCGGCGCCTCAACGCGGGACGCGGGCGTGGCACCGGATTGACCGCAAAGGGATGCGTTGCAGTGGCCGCGGCGGTGGGCGTTCGCAGCGAAGCGCCAACGAGGAGGGAGGACCCTGACGGGCCCGCAATAAAAAGCCCCGCAACCGGTGATGTGCCAGTTGCGGGGTTGCAGGGCGGGAGCGGCAAGCCGCGCCCGAAGGTGGGGCGTCGGGGGTTAGGCGCGGGAAGCGCCAGCCATTTCCGGGGCAGATTTGACGCCGGACCTGGCCTCCGCGAGCGAGTCGAAGAACTGCCAGTCACGCGTATCCTCATACCCCTTACACTCTTGGGCGAGGCTGCTGGAGCCGATCATCGCGTAGGTGAGGGCGACTTCCCGGCAGGCCTGCATCGCGCTGATGAGGAGCTTGATCACGGCCATATCGAGACGCTTGACCGCAGAGAGATCGAACACGGCACGGCCGATGCCGCTATCCACCGCGTCGGCGATCTTGGCCTTCATGTAAGTCGAGACCTCATTGACGACGTGGTTGCTGCACACCTCCGGCAGCGTCATGACGAGGCAGTCCTGTTCGGAGCGGAAGTAACGCTCGGAGGTGTCCAGGTTCATGGCGCGGGCGATCTTCGATTCGATTTCGACCATGTCCAACGGCTTGGTGGCGAGAGCGGTGAAACCGACCTGCTGGGCCTTGGCTTGGGTGACCCCGTCGGTTTTCACGACCAGACCGAAGATCGGCGTATACTTGGTCTTTAAATTGGCACGAAGCACCCGGAACAGCGTGAAGGCGGATTCATCCGGAAGGGAGAGGGAGATCATGACCAGATCGATGGCACTGCGGCTGCAGGTATCGATGGCTTCGCCGGTGCTGGCGACGCCTTGCACGGTCCATGGCGTGTGTTTCAGGCCCTCTTGGATCTGCTGGAGGATGGCGGGCTTGTCCTCGACGACGAGGAGGGTGGCGGGATCGAAAATGGACTTACCCTTGGTCGGCGTGTCGGAGATCGGTTTGAGATCGATCACACGGCCCACCTTTTGAATCAGGACGTCCTCCTTAAAGGGCTTCACGACGTAGTCACGCACGCCGATCTTGGCGATTTTGAGCACGTGGTCTTTGCCCCCTTCCGCCGTCAGCATGATCACGGGGATGCCTTTCAGATTGGGATCGGCCTTGAGTTTGGTGAGCATTTCCACGCCGTCCATCACCGGCATGGTGACGTCCAGGAGAATGAGTGAAGGGGTTTCCTTCGCCGCAACCGCCAGTCCCTCGACGCCGTTGGCAGCTTCGAGGATTTCGCAGTCATAAAGCTTGAAAGCCTTCTTAACGATGATGCGGACGGTTTTGGAATCGTCCACAGTGAGCAGTTTGTAGCGCATGGCGGTTTGGACTTATTCTCCGGATTGCATGATCAAGTCCGTCGTGAGCCGACGGCCATTGATGTCGAAACGGTAGACCCGGCGGGTCGACGAACGGATGGGTTCTATGGTGAAGTGGCTGCCCCGCATGATGGAGGGGATGGTCAACCGGCACGGAAAGCCGCGGTCGGAAAGTTGGTTCTTGAAGGTGCCGACCGTCATGTTGGTCAGCTCGCCGATGGCGTCGTTGACGACCTCATCACCGCACTCGATCAACTCCTCTTGGGACATGCCGAGCAACTCGCCGGCACAGGTCTCGGCGAAATCAGTTTCCATGTAGAGGTAGATGAGACCTTTGATGTCACCGATAAAACCGACGGTGCCGACGACGTGGGGCGTGGCGAGATCGATCGTATCGGCCGCGCTGGCGGCGGGGACGAGGACGGCTTGTTGACGCAGCATGGTCGAAAAGACCTCCACCACGGCGCGGTTTACGGTTTCTTCCAGCACCGTATCGGAAATGTTTTCGACAAGTGGCATAGTGATTTTGGGCGGTTTAGGGGGAGAGGGATCAGCCAGCGACTGAGCGTAGCATCTTGGATTCGGACTCCTCGCTGAGTGTGGCCACATCCACAGGCGAGGCCTCCGGGCAGGCCTCGGCGATTTTCACCGCGCTGCGGCTCCATTCGGCGGCGGTGTGGCAGTAGTGGTTTTGCTCGACGAGGAGTTCGCCGTTCCGGCCGTGCCAACGGGCGGTGAGACTGTGGCGTCCTTCACCGAGTTCGCTGCCGATCAGATGCAGGCAAAGACCGAGCTCGGGCTGCCAGAGCGTGGCGCGACCGTCATGGTAGTTGGCCTGTCGCTTCCAGGGAAAGGAACCGGTCTCCGCCGGCTCGGGCAGCTGGGTTTCTATAAGGCCAAGAAGTGAAAGGAGACGCATGACGATTAGGCTCTCAATCGGCTCAGCGGCGGGGGACTTTAGTCTCGTTTGGAAAAGGTTCGTAGTTTTCTGCGTTGAATACGGGAGCGTATGTTCCTTCATCGACGCCTAGAATCGGGTTTGCGGTTCGCCTCTCCATGTCGCTCGAAAGAATTTTAGTCGTAGATGATGAACCGCTAGTGCAGCGGGCCTTGGAAAGTATCCTGCGCGCTCGTCGCATCCAGTGTTCGCTCGCGGGCAGCATCGCGATGGCGGAAAAGCTGTTGCGCGATCCGGAGTCGTTTGACGTGGTCATGCTCGACGTGCGTTTGCCCGATGGCGACGGGCAGCGCTTCCTCGAACAATTGATGGCGCTCCCGCAACACCCGTTGGTGGTGATGATTACGGGGCATGGTTCGATCGAAAACGCGGTGTCGTGCATGCGCGCCGGCGCGTTCGACTACATCATCAAGCCTTTCCAGCCGGCCCAAATCGACCTGTTGCTGCGCAAGGCGGAGAACTACAGCCAGTTGATCAAGGTCAACCGCTACTTCAGCGAGCGTGAGACGGGTGACGGCGAGGAGTCGTTGATCGGACGCAGTCCGTCGATGGTGCGGCTCAAGCAACTCGTTGATCGCGTCGCTCCAACCGATGCCACGGTGCTCATCACAGGCGAGCACGGCTCGGGTAAAGAGAAGGTGGCGCACGATATCTACCGTAATTCTCCGCGCCGGAGCGAAGCCTATATCAAGGTGAACTGCGCTGCGCTATCGGAGCAACTGATCGAAAGTGAGCTTTTTGGGCACGAGAAGGGTTCATTCACCGGCGCCACGGAACGCCGGGAGGGCCGCTTCGAATTGGCCAACCGCGGCACGCTGCTGCTCGACGAGGTGAGCGAGCTACCGCTCAACTTGCAGGCGAAACTGTTGCGTGTTCTCCAGGAGCGGGAGTTCGAGCGAGTGGGGGGCACCAAGACGATCAAGGTCAACGTGCGCATCCTCGCGTCGTCCAACCGCGATTTGCAGGATTTTGTGGCCCGGGGGCTCTTTCGCTCCGATTTGTTTTACCGCCTCAACGTGTTTCCGGTCGAAGTGCCGGCGTTGCGCGATCGGGCCGAGGACATCGAGTTGTTCGCCGACGCATTTTTGAAGCGGTTCAGCCGCAAGCACGGTATCTTCCTGCCCGGTTTCTCGGATCACGCCTTGGAAGCACTGCAGGGTTATCGCTGGCCCGGCAACGTGCGCGAACTACAGAACACCATCGAGCGGGCCGTGATCCTCTCGGAGGAGAACCGTCCGATCACGGCGGCGGCTCTGAACTTGCCGACCTTGGATCGAGGCATCGTTGCCCGACCGGTCGCGCACGAGGGCTTGCGTGGGGGGGATGAGCCCGCGGCCAACGCGAGGGCGGCGGTCCCGCCGGTGGAGATGCCTCCGGCTGCGGTGGTGGAAGAGGCGCCGGCTCCCGTGCCGGTGACGCGGTCAACGTCCGCCGCCGAAAACCCGCCCGAGGTGGACTTTGCGGAGACCGCTGACGATGAATCCGATTCCGCCGACTCAGACGATTCGGCAACGGAGGACATGATGGAGGGTTTCGGTGCCTCAGAGCTGTCGGATGAGATCTTGCCTCTGCGGGAAATGGAGAAAAAGGCGATTTTGGCCGCTTTGGTTTCGGTGCGAGGCAATCGCACGGCGGCGGCCAAGATGCTCGGCATCTCGATCCGCACGATGCGCAATAAACTCCAAGAGTATCGCGTCGAAGAGGGCGTCCCGGGAGCCTAGGCGGCGTCGGAGACAACGACCGGCGCGGACGTCATGCCCTTGAGGCGCGGTCGCAATTGAAAACAAGCCGGGCGGCGCGGTGGGTCGAGCACGGGCGGCACGGGGGGATGGATCGCCATCCATTTTTCAAATTTCTCGGCGGCGTTCGTGGGGCGGGGAATTTTTTTTGAGATGAACACGCCATGGTAGATCGGCGCATTCCGGCCTCAGCTTGACCGCAAAAGCACCCGAATTCCGAAAAATACGCCGCAGACGAACGGCTCGGAGTGACGACACCTTGGCGCCCTCGCGAAGGTGGTCGGTCCCCGGGCCGCTGAGCTCAGGGCGCTGGTATCAAACGCACGATCTCGTCGGGCGAGTTGAGCGCAACGTAGACCAAGCCGTCGGGGCCATTGGACACATCGCGAACGCGGCCGAGATCGGTGAAGAGCAACTCTTGGTGCGTGACGCGTCCGTCGGCGATGACGACCCGGCGCAGCTGTTGTTGGGCCAACGCCGTCACGAGGAGATTACCTTTCCACGCCGGGAAACGATCACCGGTGTAAAAATCGATGCCGCAGACCGCGATCGACGGCGTCCAATGAACCACGACGTCGTGCATGTCGGGACGCTGGGTGGTCTCGGTGATCGGCGTGCCATTGTAGTTCATCCCATAAGTGATGAGCGGCCAACCATAGTTGGAGCCGCGCTCGATGATGTTCAGTTCGTCGCCACCGCGAGAGCCATGCTCCGTCTCCCACAAAAGGCCGGTGGAGCGGTCGAACGCGAGGCCTTGGGGGTTGCGGTTGCCATAGGTCCAGATCGAAGCCACCGCACCGGGAACGTCGACGAAAGGGTTGTCGTCAGGGATGCGGCCGTCGTCGTGCACGCGATGGACTTTACCGTTGGGCAAGGTGAGGTCTTGGGCCTGGGGGCCGCGGCCGCGTTCTCCGTGGGAGAAAAACAGGTAACCGTTGCCGTCGAAGGCGAGGCGACAACCCCAGTGAACCCCGCCTGTGACATAGGCTTCAGGTGCGCCTTGCCAAATCGTTTCCTGGTCCACGAACGTGTGGTCCTTCAATCGTCCACGGATGATTTTGGTCAGGCTGGTATCGTCACCGTGTTGGCGGATGAGGTCGCTATAGGCGAGGTAGATCCAGCCATTCGTCGCGTAGTCCGGATGCACGGCAACGTCGAGCAAGCCACCTTGGCCATGGTCGTAAACCGCCGGGATGCCTTTGATCGGTGCCGGTTCGAGTCCGTCGCCGGGCGCGCCGATGCGGAGCCGGCCGGGTTTTTCGGTGACGAGCATGCGGCCATCAGGCAACCAATCGATGCTCCAAGGCGTGGCGAGATCACGCGCGACCGTTTCGAGGCGGAACGAGGCGGCTTCGGTGTGGAAAACCGTGTCCGGCGAAGGTGCGGGTTTGGTGGGCCGGTTGCGCTGGTAGTTCGTGCGCAGCTCC
>CAXBDS010000052.1:0-27729 GCA_963974355.1 uncultured Opitutaceae bacterium | reverse complement strand
CCCGGTATGTCCGCCGGCCTGCAACTCATGCGTGAAGGCGGCCAAGCCGTCATCTATGTGCCCCCGCGACTCGGCTACGGCAAAGCCCGCGTCGGCGGCATTCCCGAGAACTCTCCGCTCATTTTCGAGGTCGAGCTCATGACTCGGTAGCCATGGGTCGGGTCGGCGTCTATTCGGACGTCGCCTTGGCCGGCGCGGGATTCATGCGCCCCGCCTGCCATAACCAGAACACCAACAGGCCCATCAGGCCGACCCATACCCACCCCGCCCAAGGTGCCACCGCATCACCGAGAAAGCGGAGGTGATGCAATGCCTTCTGTTCCCAATTGGCGTAAGTGTGATGGGACAGGCCGGCGGAGCGATCAAAGACCACTCGCCCCGGCTCCGGTCTCGCCAGCTCCACCACTTCGATACTTTGCACCCAAAAATGCAGCCCGATCGTGCCGGTCGCCTCCCCTAAGGTCAGGAACAACCAAAGTGCCCGCCACCGCAGCGCGGCCCGGCCGAACTGGGCCGCGACCCACATCACCCCAAGATAAATCAGGGGCTGTAAACAAATATGGGCGAGCCCAAGCGGGTGATCCTTCGGACCATGCACCAAGATACCGAGCAGGCCCACTGCGATCGAAAAGCCCCCCCAGAAGCAACCGCCCGCTCGCCACCCGTTGAGATTCCGGCCGGAACGACGGATCAAAAAGACCGCGAAGGCGATGAGGTTGGCGAGCCCGAGCCCAAACCACAAATTAGTCTGATACACGATAAACAGACGATCCCGCAGCGCCCCCCACGCATTGTCCTGCACAAACATGCCGATCCGGTGGGGATCGAGCATGGGCGCCACCAAAGAGTCGCGCAGATTAACCCAAAAAACACCGGCGTATTGTCCCAAACTGAGAGGACCGATGGTCGCCACCGAACTGTTGTTACCCAGAGTCGTATCCTTGCCAAAGATACACAACGACCAGGCGAACCACGGCACCAACACGGCGGTGCTCACCACGGCCGCCGCGCCCACCGCCCGCCATCCGCGAAAGCGATTCGACACCAAACGCCAGCCGAGATGAGCCGCCAGCACCACCAGATAAGGTCCGGCCGAGTAATGGGCCAGCACGCCAAGCGCCCCCACCCCAAAGGCCATCGCCGTGGGACCAAACCGAGGTTCCCCCTCCGCCGCCCGGGCATACAACCAGATGCTCAGCAGAATCAAATAGGTCGTCGGTCCCCGCGTCCACGAGTAGGTCGCGTTTTCCACAAACATCGCGTTAAGCGCCAACAAACAGCCCGCCACCCAGATCGGCCCCGCACCCGCCGTCCGACTCCAACGCTGCGCAAAAAGCGCGGCGGGCAACACCGCGAAGGCCGACAGCAGCGCGCAACAGGCTTGGTAGACCGGCATGCCGTTGCCGAAATGAGCCATCGCGTAGCCTGAAACCACGTTAATCAAAGGGGGGCGGGCCGGCAACTTGTAGGGTCCCCACATCGAGTGGCGGTCCCAATGATCCGCAAACAGGCGACTGCGGAAATAGTGTTCAATCCAATCGTAGAACAAGGCCCCGCCGCTGTAGCTCCGCGGGAGCAATTGCCATCCCAGCAGCCAGAGCGCCATCAAGGCCAAGCCCCAGACGAAAGGCCGCACTTCCCGGTCGCGGAGCAGTTCCCACAAGGCCGGAATCGAGCCCAACGCAGGGACCAGCACCACGACCGTCACTCCGTAAAAGCCCCATTGTGGCAAGGGGACTATGTAAACCAAGAATCCCCCCAGAAAGAGGAGTCCCCACGATAGGGCGGGGGCCATTGCCAATTGTTCGGCCTTACCCAAATCCCAGTGACGCACCAAGGCGAATCCAGGAAGGATACTCACGACCGCCAAGAAAAGGATTAGCCCCGCCAGCATGTCAGCATAACGACCAGCGGATCGACCGGACCCGCCAGTCAGGAAGAGCAGATTCTATTCTCCGCCCGGAAAGCGGTCGAAAATTAAGGCCGCTTTACGGCAAAAACACGTCACGCCTGCCGCTTGAGCGCCTTCTTGAACCCATCGTCACCCGCGCAACCACAACCGCCACCACACCCCGGCTTGGTTTTCTTTTTCCAAACTTCCCGCGCGAGATATGCCACCGCGGTGGCCACCACCACGAGGGCGGTCACCGTTTGGAACTCAGCGTTTGTCGGTATCATGGCGGTGAGTTAACCTAGCTCACTTTCCTCAAAAGCCCAGCGCGGCGCCCACTTGGTAAACGATCAGACACACCACCCAAGCCGTGCCCGTCATGTAACCGATCTGGAAGAGCGGCCAGCGCCAGGAATTCGTTTCGCGCTTCACCACCGCCACCGTGCTCACGCACTGCATGGCGAAAACGTAGAAAATCATCAGCGTCAGACAAACCAACGGCGTAAACAACGGACGCCCGTCGGTCCAAGTCGCGGAACGCAACGCATCGCGCAAGGGAGCGGTGTTCTCTTCATCCTCCTCCACGTTGAAGACCACGCTCATCGCGCTCACAAACACCTCGCGCGCGGCAAACGAACTGATGAGACCGATGCCGATTTCCCAATTGAAACCCAGCGGTTCGATCAACGGTTCCAGCGCGTGACCGCCCATGCCGGCGTAGCTTTGCGCGATCTGTTCGCTCGGCGTGGCCTCGGCGCCAGCCTTCGGATACGCCGTGAGAAACCACAACACGATGGAAATCCCCAGGATGATCGTGCCCGCCCGCTTCAGGAAGATCCATCCGCGCTCGGCCATGTGATAAATCACGTCGCGCAGCCGCGGCAAACGGTAGGGCGGCAGCTCCATGATCATGAGCGGCGGGGCCCCGCGCAGCAGGGTCTTTTTAAAGAGCCACGCGAATCCAAACGCCCCGAATGTGCCGAGCGCATACATGAGCAACATCAGGCCAACCTTGGTCAGCAAGGGCACTTCGCCCCCCGGCACGAGCGCCGCGATCATGAGCAGATAAACCGGCAGACGCGCCGAACAGCTCATGAAGGGGGCGACGAGAATGGTGACGAGCCGGTCCTTCGGCTCCTCAATCGTGCGCGTCGCCATGATACCGGGAATCGCGCAAGCGTAGGAACTCAACAGCGGGATAAATGATTTTCCGTTCAACCCCACCCGACTCATCAAGCGATCCATGATGAACGCCGCGCGCGCCATGTAGCCCGTGCTCTCCAGCAGACCGATAAAGAAAAACAGGATCAGAATCTGCGGCAAAAAGATCACCACGCCGCCCACCCCGGCGATCGCCCCGTCGGTGATGAGGTCGCGCAAGTCGCCCGGCTCCATCGCGTTCTTCACCAGATCCCCCAGTGAGGCGATTTGACTGTCGATGAAGTTCATCGGGAATTCCGCCAACGTGAAGATGCTAAGGAAGAGCAGGCCCATGATACCGCCCAAAATCGCCCAGCCCCACACCGGGTGGGTCACATAGGCATCGATGCGGTCCGACGTGGTTTCGTCGACGGTGTTGTCAGCGCGTTTGACG
Source organism: uncultured Opitutaceae bacterium (assembly GCA_963974355.1). GTDB lineage: Bacteria > Verrucomicrobiota > Verrucomicrobiia > Opitutales > Opitutaceae > Actomonas. Next base: position 24,244 of record CAXBDS010000052.1, on the reverse strand, counting down.
ATATCCACCGTAAGTTTCCCGATCGCATCGTAGCGGGCCGAAACCAGCGTGCCTGACCAATCCATGCCCTCGGTCGCCCACCGTTTTTTCCAACCGGCGAGAATCGTGGAGGTCTGCGCGCTGAGAGGCTGCGAACCGGCGACCCGCACCGGATCCTGGTCGGTCAGCAACAAAAGCGCCTCGGCCCGGGCAATGAGCGGCGGCTTACGGTCCTGGTCCTGCAACGAGGCCTGCAGCTCCGCCACGGCGGGCGCGATCGGCGCGGGAATATCCCAGCGGTGTTTGGCGAGGGAGAGCTCAACGCGGCTCATCGCGAGCTTGAGCTCGATCACGCCTTTGCCGCGCGAGGCCTCGCAAGCGATGACCGGAATGCCCAAGTCCTTTTCGAGGCGGGCGGTGCGCACCTGGAGGCCGGCTGACGCGGCGAGATCCATCATGTTGACCACGAGAATCACGGGCCGACCCAGATCCAAAATCTGGTGCACGAGGTAAAGGTTTCGCTCCAGATTCGTCGCGTCGACGATGCACACGATGCGATCAGGCATCTGCGTATCGGTGCGCCGCCCCAGCAAGACATCCCGCGTCACGGCTTCATCGGGCGAACGCGCCGCCAACGAATACGCGCCCGGCAAATCGATGACCGTCATCGCCTGGCCGTGTTGCGAATAGGCCGTGCCCACCTTTCGCTCGACGGTCACGCCCGGGTAGTTCCCGACCTTCTGCTTCAGGCCGGTGAGCGCATTGAACAACGTCGATTTGCCACAGTTCGGATTACCGACAAACGCGTAAACCGGCGCTCGCGGAGCGGCTTTCAGATGGGCAGGCACACTCATGAGGACGCCGTTTCAGGGGTCGAAACCATCACGTGGTCCGCCTCGGTTTTGCGCAACGTGAGCCGATAACCGCGCACTTTGATTTCGATCGGGTCCCCCAGCGGGGCTCGCCGGAGCAACGCAATCGGCGTGCCGGGCAGCAACCCCATTTCTCGAAGTCGGAGGAACGCGGGGCCGGATTGAGGGTAGGCCACGATCACGGCCGACGCGCCCACCGTGAGCGAAGAAAGAGGAACGGAATCAGCCATCAGAAACAAGGATCGGGACCACGCGGGCCGCGCTCAAGCCGGACGCACCAGAGGCTCTACGAGGATGCTCGCCGCCGCCCCGTGACTCAGGGCAATACGTGTGCCATTCACTTGGCAAAGGATGGTCGAGCGACCGGAAATCTTCGTCACCAAGGCCGACTCCCCAAACCCGAGCTCCCGCACGCGTTGACGGAACTGCCCGTCCCCCTGCAGCGACCGAACACGACCCGCCCCGCCAGCAGGCAACTGGCACAAGGGGAGCGAACATTCAGACAGATTCTCCAGCATGAGAGTCGGGAACATGACTGAGACTCAGTTTCAATGTCAATGCACCGACCGTGGAAAGGGCCAGTTTTCGGGGTGCCAGACCACCGACAGATCACCCTCACAACGCGCTAGGTCGCTCGCCCGCCCCGTTCCAACGCGCGGGCGATCGCATCGCGAAGCTCGCCGAGCAGATAGGGTTTCGGCAGAATCTCCGCCTCGGCGAGATCTGGATCCGCCTGCTCCCGAGTCGCTCCGGCGTAGCCGCTGGCAAACAACAAGGGCAGCTCCGGCCGCATGCTCCGGCAGCGTTGCGCTAACTCGAAGCCGTTCAGCCCGGGCATCATCACGTCGAAAAACAGCAGATCGAAGCGCCGGGGGTTCTCTTGGAATATCGTCCATCCTTCCGATCCGTCGCGGGCCGCCACCACCGTGTGTCCCGCACTGCCCAGCGCCAACACCGCCACCTCCCTCACCGCGTCATTGTCCTCGGCGAGCAGGACCGTCAGCGATTGAGCGCCCGCCGCGTCGGCCCGCCGAGGGGCCTCGGCCAATCGCGGCGTGATCGCGGGACTCACGCGCGGCAGCGTGATGGTCACGGTCGTGCCCAGCCCCACCGCACTCGCGAGATCAATCGCGCCGCCGTGTTGGTAGACGATCCCATAAACCACGGAGAGACCGAGCCCGTTGCCCCGATCAAGTGACTTGGTGGTGAAGAACGGCTCGAAAGCCCGCTGGCGGGTCACCTCGTCCATGCCTAGTCCCGTATCAATCACCTCAAGCTCGACCATCCCGGCCCCGTCGACCGGGGTCGCCGTTTGCGCGCTCAGCCGACAATGCAGGGTTCCGCCCGAGGGCATCGCATCCCGCGCGTTGATCAACACGTTCAACAGCACCTGTTCCAACAACACCCGGTCGCCTCGCACCCAAAGCGGCTCCTCCGCCGCATCAAGGTGAACGCGGATGTTTTCCGGAATAGTGCGGCCGACGAGCGCGATATGATTGGCCACCAATTCCCCCAGTTCGATCACCTGGGGGTTGAACGGCTGGTTACGACTAAACGTCAGCAGCTTACGCGTCAGCCCCGAAGCCGAGTTCACCGTGCGATCAATCGTGGCGTGGGCTTCGGCCAACTGCTCTGCCGATAGTCCCCCGGACGCCGCGAGCGCCGCCTGCCCGGAGATGACCTGCAAGAGGTTGTTAAAGTCATGCGCCACCCCTGCGGCAAGTTGCCCGACGGCCTCCAGCTTTTGCGATTGCCGCAACTGTTCTTCCAACTCGCTTTCGCGGTGCTGCGCTACCCGCAGCTCCGTGAGGTCACGCAGAATCAGGATTGTTGCCGCGCGGCCCTCCCACTCCACCGGCCCCAACGAAGCCTCCACCCACGTCTCCGTGCCATCGGTCTTCTGCATCGACCACACCAAGCCGGTCGACGCCGGCAAACTCGCCGCCGCCAACGCTTGGACCACACTCGCCCGCGCCTTCGTGTCGAGCAACGCCGTGCGATCACCCGTGCTCGGAGTCATGGTCGCGGTTTTCGGGTTCAGAATCGCCACCGCCGCCGCGTTGGCGAACACCACCCGCTGGTCCTTGACGACCAGGACGCCCAGCACCGCCGAATCGATCAACGTGCGATAACGCACCTCACTGCGCGCCAAAGCATCCTCCGCCTCAGCCCGACGATCCACGTGTTCGCGCAACGCATGCCGCATCTGCGCGTGAGCTCGCGCGAGTGTATCAATTTCCGCCACCGGACCGGTCACGGGAGCCAGCCCCTCCCAATCCAGTCGCATGGTCGCCTCGCTCTGCTGCGCGAGCGCTTCCAGCGGCTCCGCAAAGCGGCGCGCCAGCCAAAAGGCCAACCACAGCGCCAGCACCAGCACGGATCCGCCGACCACCAGCAGCGTCACGCGAAAACTCAACACCTCTGGCAACAGATCGCTCGACGGGGCCAACACCCCGATCCAAAGCGTGCGTCCGGCTTGGATCTCGTAGGGAGCAAAACCCGCCCACCATGAACGCCCCTCGACTTCGAATTCGAAACTCCCCGTCGCTCCGGGTCCGCGACTCCGGCGCCGTGCGACGGCCGCCTGCAAACTGGGCGGACCGCCCTCCTCGACCGAAGGCAGGATGGTCGAGAGCGCCTTGCCCGACTGGCCCAAGATCCGGTCGTCATCCGTCAGGACGCACACGATGCCGTGCCGCGATACGACCGCCTCTCGCGTGAAGCGGGCAATATCGTCCAACAAGAGATCGTAGGCGATGATCTGCACTTCGCCGCTCGGCGTCCGCGCCGCCAATGTGGCGGAGATACCAGGCGTTTTGGTCGTGAAAAACGTGTAGACCTCCGTCCAATCCGGGCCGGGCGCCGGGTCGGCCAATGATCGCACTCCGGCCCCTTCGCGCGCCCGCAGCCGTTGCATCGCGAGTTGGTGCCAAGGGCGTTCCCGCGGGTCGTAACCCGGCAGTGGCTTGGACCACGATTCCACCAACCTGGCCTCGCCCTCCAGTTTCCAGAACGTCCATTCACTCCGATCACCCCACGCTACCGGACGGACTTCTCGGGTAAAAATCATCGGCCCCATCGCCGGATCCGGCACCCGCTCAGGCGCCACATCGCCCAGCAACGGCGAGGTCCGCACCCGCTCACCGTAGCGCATCACGAGATACTGTCGGCCCGCTTCGTCGCCAAACATCACTGAACTCACGTAGGGCTGCCCCAACATTTCCTCCATCAGCTCCTGACGCAGCATGCCGGCGTCCGCCGACGTGAACCCCCGCTGGGTGATCATGAAGTAGTCGGCCGCGAATTGCGTGCGGATCGGCAAAAACAGGTCCTGCAGCCGAGACGACATCGAGCGCGAGACTCCCACGACCAAGGACTCCGCCAAAACCCGATGCAACCGCGTCTGGTCAAACCACGAAAACGCCAACAACAACCCGACCACCAAACCCACGGGAAGCGTCATTACCAACAGCAGCCCGGTGCGCAGCGTGGGCTTACGAACCGGCGGGCCCGCGGGACTGGATGGCGAGGTTGGCACGAGGAATTAAAGCAGGTTAACCGGTCAGGGATTCACCTGCAGGGACCATAAGGTCTCCTCCATATCGAACCGGGCACCGCTTTAGTTAACACCCCGCCCCCGATAAACCTTCAACGCAAAAAACTCACGATAACGGATAAGGTCATCACAAAACCAAGCTTAAGCGCAGCGCCCCCACCCATTCGGGCGGGATTCAGACCTCGCCCCGCCACCAACCCGATCAATGCGTGGCACCCATCCAACCGTCTCCGCAGGGACCGCCGCCAGCGGGGGCCGCCAGCCGGGTGACTACGTCACGTTTCGTATTCAGAACAGGATGATAAAACTCCGCGATTTGATCCGACGCGTCATCGATATAGTGACCGATAAACGTGCGGCGGCTGCGATCACTCGTGCGATTCGGACCGGACCCGTGAATCAGATTGCCCCCAAAAAACATCGTCGCGCCCTTCGGCACCTCCACCGCGACCGGCTTCGTGTCTCGCGGGAACGGTTTGATGTGGCTGTCGCCGTAGCTCATCCAAGCTTCCGCGCCGTCCTTCGGGCAATGGATGTCGTGGCGATGCGAGCCCGGGACGACATAGAGACAGCCATTGTCGATCGTCGCCGCATCAATGGCCGTCCACGCCGCAATGCAGGTCGCCGGTGCCGCCAGTAGATAAAAATTATCCTGATGCATGCCCTGCCCCTTCGCCCCCGGCGGCTTAAAGTAATACATCGTCTGCACCAGCAATGGCGAACGCTCCAACAGCGACGCCAGCACCTCGGTCACGTTCTCGTTTAGCGCCCAGTCGAGCGCCTTTTCGCTATATCGATGAGGATGCATTGCCCGCACCTGCGTCTTGGTTTTGTCGATGTCGTCAAAACGGTGGCCGTCATCGTAAACCGAGAGCCCATTGGTCTTAAACTCTTCGAAAAACGCCTCGATCGCCGCGATCTCATCGGCGTTGAAAAGCCCTTCCACAACGCAATAACCGTCGCGTTGAAATTGCTCGGCTTGAGCGGCGGTCAGCAAAGGAGAGCGGGCGGTGGAGGCGGGTGTAACCATGTGACGATCTTACTGCCGCCGGCCTCGGACATGAATGAATTGCCTCCGCATATTACTGGAATATCTTCCTATTCCTATGGCATCGCGTCCGATCACGCCCTCCACCCCAGCTCGCACCGTGGTCGCCGGAACGTTTCAGCAAGGACCCGATTACACCAATTGGCGCCCGGAAGGGAGCGGCGATTGGGTGCTCATCTATACCGCCGACGGGCGCGGGGTCATCGCCGCCGACGGGCACCCTCACTATACACGGCCCGGCAGCGTGGTGCTTTACGAGCCCGGCGCCGCCCAAGACTACGGCACGGCCGCCGAGCCCGGCACTTGGGAGCTCCTGTGGGCCCACTTTCAACCTCAACCCAACTGGCGCGCTTGGTCGCGCTGGGCCGAATGGGCGCCGGGCGTGCGACACCGCGAAATCGAATCCGCCGAAATCACCCAAGCGATCGAGTCGGCCCTCAAACGCATGATCCGGCTCAACCGGGAAGACTGGCCCGGCTCAACCGAACTCACGATGAATGCGCTGGAGGAGGCACTGCTCTGGATCGAGACCGCCGGCTCGGGCGACGTCCGCTGGCGGGTGGACGCCCGGGTGCGACGAGCCATGGATTTTCTGGCCCAAGAGGTCGGCCAATCCTTCGATCTGGCCAAGGTCGCCCGGCACGCGGGTTTGTCGGTTTCGCGACTGTGCCACCTGTTCAAGGTCGAAACCGGCGTCACCCTGCAACGCTACAGCGAGGAACTGAAACTCCGCGGCGCCCAGCAACTGCTCGCGCACACGAGCCTGCGTATCCACGAAGTGGCCACCGAAACGGGTTTTCAGGACCCGTATTATTTCTCCAAACGATTCCGCACCTTCAGCGGGATGCCTCCCAAGGCATGGCGAGAACAACAGACCCGGCGTTGAGTGCAAAAAAAAGACCGGTCGAAACCGGTCCTTTGCGTCATCGATCAGGGGCGGGCGGCCCCGCAGGGAACCACGTTTAACGCCGACGTTTGACGCCGAGCTGAGCGACGGCAAAACGCACCACGCTTTCGAGGCGTTCGACCTCGGCCGGATCCATGTCGCTCTTTTCTTTGAGCGCGGCTTCGGCCCGTTCCATGGCTTTTTCGACCGCCGTCTCGTCGATCTTGGCTTCCTCGATCGCATTCTCCGCGAGGATGGAGACCTTGTCGCCGTCGACTTGGGCGAAACCATCGCCGATCACCAGCAACGTTTCCTGACCGTTTTTGGTGACGCGCAGTTCACCGTCGGCCACCTGCGTGAGCAGGGGCAAGTGCCCCGGCAGGATGCCGATTTCACCTTCGACCGTCGGGATAACGACGGTGTCGATGGTATCGGAATAGACCCGGGCTTCGGGAGTGACGATTTCGAGCGTGAGAGCCATCAGAGAGGGGCGCCCACTAGTTTATCAGCAAGGACGCAGACGAAGGGGTAGTTTCGACGGCGGATCCTCGCGGACAATTAGTGGGCAAAGGGTGATTATTTCTTCGCGGCGGCTTCGATGACTTCGTCGATCGAGCCCTTCATGTAGAAGTCGCCTTCGGCGACGTGGTCGAGTTCGCCATCGAGGATCATCTTGAAGCCACGGACGGTGTCCTTGACCGAGACGTATTTGCCGGGCGCGCCGGTAAACACTTCGGCCACCGCGAACGGCTGCGACAGGAAGCGCTGAATCTTGCGGGCGCGGTAGACGGTCTGCTTGTCCTCGGGCGACAGTTCATCGAGACCGAGAATCGCAATGATGTCCTGGAGATCCTTGTAACGTTGCAACACACGCTGCAGCTCACGGGCCACGCGGTAGTGCTCGGCACCGACGACGGCGGGCTCAAGCGCCTTCGACACGGAGGCGAGCGGGTCGACGGCCGGGTAAATACCGAGCTCGGCGATGGAACGCTCGAGCACGATGGTCGAGTCCAAGTGGGCGAAGGTGTTGGCCGGAGCCGGGTCGGTCAAATCGTCCGCCGGCACGTAAACCGCCTGCACCGACGTGATGGAACCCTTCTTCGTCGACGTGATACGCTCCTGAAGGAGGCCCATTTCCGACGAGAGGGTCGGCTGGTAACCCACCGCGGACGGCGAACGGCCGAGCAAGGCGGAGACCTCTGAACCGGCCTGCGAGAAGCGGAAGATGTTGTCGATGAAGAGCAACACGTCCTGGTTCTTCTCGTCCCGGAAGTATTCCGTCATGGCGAGCGCCGAGAGGGCGACGCGCATACGGGCACCGGGCGGCTCGTTCATCTGACCGTAGACGAGCGCGACCTTCGACTTGGAGAGATCCTTTTGGTCGATGACGCCCGCGTCGGACATCTCGTGGTAAAGGTCATTGCCCTCACGCGAACGCTCACCCACGCCGGCGAAGACGGAGTAACCACCGTGCGCCTTGGCGATGTTGTTGATGAGCTCGAGGATGACGACGGTCTTGCCCACGCCGGCACCACCGAACGCGCCGGCTTTGCCGCCCTTCGTGAAGGGGCAGATCAGATCGATCACCTTGATGCCGGTCTCGAGGATCTCGGCCTTTGTGTCCTGATCCGCGAGCGCCGGAGGCAGACGATGAATCGGGTAACGCTTCTCGTGGGCGACCGGCCCGCGGCCGTCTACGGCGTTGCCGGTCACGTCGAAGATGCGGCCGAGCACACCGTTGCCGACGGGCACGGAAATCGGCGCTCCGGTATCCACGGCCTCCATACCGCGCTTGAGTCCCTCGGAGGAGGACATCGCGATGGCGCGGGCGACCCCGTCGCCCAAGTGTTGCTGGATTTCGAGCGTGAGCATCTGCTTTTCACCCGTGACCTCGAACTCGATGGTCAGCGCCTGATAAATGGGCGGGATGGCGTTGGCGGCGAACTGCACGTCGACCACGGGGCCGATGACTTGGACGATCTTGCCGGTATTCATTTTGGAAGAAGTTTAAAGACGGAGACGGGTTGGGATCAGTTGCCCGAGAACTGGGCGGCGGCGATTTCGAGAATTTCCTGCGTGATGGCCGCTTGGCGGGCCTTGTTGTATTCGAGCGTGAGGTCGCCGAGGAGGTTGTTGGCGTTGTCCTTGGCGGTCTTCATCGCGACCATGCGGGCGCTGTGCTCGGATGCCTTCGACGAAAGCGCGAGCTGGAACAAGTGGCGATTCACGTAGAACGGCAGCAACGCGTTCAGCACGGCTTGAGCGCTGGGCTCAAAGAGCATGTCACGTTCATCGCCCAGCTCCCGCGCCATGACACCGCCGTGATCCTGAATCTTGGCGATGAAGTCGTGCAGGTTGCTGAGCGGCAGCACGGGGCGAAGCACGGGCTCCTGCACCAAGGTGTTTTTAAAGCGCGGGTAAATAACCTCGATCGTGTCGATCGTGCCTTCGAGGAAGAGCTTGGTCATGAACTCGCCGATCACCTTGACCTGCTGGAACGGCACCTTGTCCTCGACGCCGAAGTCGGCAATCACGTCACGCTTCGAACGGGCGAGGAACTGGATGCCCTTGCGACCCACGACGACAAACTTGGCCGGCGTCTTGATGTCGGTGACGAGCTTGAAAAGGTTGCCGTTGAGCGGTCCGCACAAGCCCTTGTCGGTCGTGATGAGCAGGATACCGCGCGTCTTGACCTCCCGTTTTTGAAGAAACGGATGCTGCGTGCCGTCGACGCGGGGAGCGAGGGCGGCGAGCATGTCGGCCATGAGCTGGGCGTAGGCCCGACCAGCCAAGGCCGCCGCCTGCGCCTTCTTCATCTTGGACGCCGCCACCAACTCCATCGCCTTGGTGATTTGGCGAGTGTTTTTGACGGATTTGATCCGACGGCGGATATCGCGAGTGCTAGCCATGGAGAGATAAAACTAAAACGGAAATCGCGGAGCGAGGGTCAGGCTCAGGCCTGCGAGGCCTTCCACTCTTGGCAGGCTTTTTTGAGTTCGGCTTCGAGGGCGTCGTCGAGCTTGGCCTTGGTGCGGATGGTGGTGAGCAGGTCGTCTTTGCGGGTGGCAAAGAAGTCGCGCAACGACACGGCGGTGGCGGTCACGTCGCTGATCGCGGTGTCATTGTAGAAGCCGTTTTGCAGAGCCCAGAGCGTCGCGACTTGCAGCTCGATCGAAGACGGGCTGAAGGCCGGTTGCTTGAACAACTCGACGATGCGGTTACCGCGATCGAGCTGCGCCTTCGTCTTGGCGTCGAGGTCGGAACCGAACTGCGCGAAAGCCGCGAGTTCGCGGAACTGGGCGAGCTCGCCCTTGAGCTTACCGCCGACTTGCTTGGTGGCCTTGATCTGCGCGGCGGAACCAACGCGCGAGACGGACAAACCGACCGATACCGCGGGGCGGATACCTTGGTTGAACAGATCGGTTTCGAGAAAGATCTGACCGTCCGTGATCGAGATCACGTTGGTCGGAATGTAGGCCGATACGTCGCCAGCCTGAGTCTCGATGATGGGGAGCGCGGTGAGCGAACCCTTGTCGGCGAGACGAGCCGAGCGTTCGAGCAGGCGGGAGTGGAGATAGAACACGTCACCTGGGTAGGCCTCGCGACCGGACGGACGCTTTAGGATAAGCGAGATCTGGCGGTAGGCCACGGCATGCTTGGAGAGGTCATCGTAAACGATGAGCGCATCCATGCCGTTTTCCATGAACCATTCGCCGATGGCCGCACCGGAGAAAGGCGCAAGGTATTGGTTGGCGGCGTTGTCGGCGGCCGGAGCGGCGACGATGACCGTGTATTCCAGCGCGCCGGCCTCTTCCAATACCGTCATCGTGCGGACGATGTTGGAGTTCTTTTGACCGACCGCGACGTAGATGGAATAAACCGGTCGGAAATTGGTATCACCGGACGCGAGGCCGACCTTGTTGATCTTGGCCTGGTTAATAATCGTATCGATCGTGATGGTGGTCTTACCGGTGCCACGGTCGCCGATGATGAGCTCGCGCTGACCCCGACCGATCGGGATCATGGAATCGATCGCCATGATGCCGGTGAAGAGGGGCTGGTCGACCGATTTGCGGGCGATGATGCCGGGAGCGATGCGCTCGACCGGATAGACTTCGTTGGAATCGACCGGCCCCTTGCCATCAACCGCGTTGCCGAGGGCGTCGACCGCCCGACCCAGCAGTCCCTTGCCGACCGGCACCGAGAGCAGTTTACCGGTAGTCGTGACCTCGTCTCCCTCCTTCAGATGCGAAACGTCACCGAGCACGATGCAAGCGACCTCATCGGCCTCCAGGTTCAACGCGATACCGATCACGCCACCCGGGAATTGCACCATCTCGTTGTACATCACGTCGGAAAGGCCATCGATGTTGGCCACGCCGTCGGCGACAGAGCGCACGATGCCGGTGTTTTTCTTAACCGCTTTGTTGGAGAGGGCGGTAATCTGCTGTTCGATTTGTTCGAGGACGGAGCTCATGGTGACGCGCGAGGCGCGGATTTGAGGTTAGCTTGCGTATGAAAGGGAAACGTAAAGGGCGGGTTAAAAGGAATCAGACCGCGGCAGCGAGGGCGTCGAGTTTGCCCGCGATACTGGCGTCGTAGATATCGTCGGCGATGCGCACCCGCAGGCCGGCGAGCAAGCTGTCGTTGCGCTCGGCGGATGCCGTGACTGCGCGGCCGTATTTTTGCGCCATGGCGCCCTCGATGGAACTCAACACGCCATCCGCCAGCGGGCCGGCGTACTCGACGCGTGCGTGAGATTTCGCGAGCTCGACCGCGATTAAACGCTGATAGGTCTTCAGCACCACGAGCGGATAAGCCGGCGGATGCTTCTCCAGGTAAGCAAGCGCCCCCCTCACTCGCTCGGGGGAAACGATACCGTCGACCAAGCTCAACTTGAGCAAGTGGCGGGCTAAAACCTGAGCTTGTTTGCGAGAAGCGGCCATCGGTGAAAACGAACGAAGTTAAGCGACCTGCAATGCCTTGGCGGCGGCGGCGTTGTAGCGGGAGCGATCGTCGGCGCTGAGTTCCTGGGCGAGCACCTGCTGAGTCGTCGTGACAACAAGCCGGGCGATTTCGCTGCGGGCTTCAGCGACCATCTTGCGGCGCTCGAGCTCGATGGCGTGTTGCGCCTTGGTGAGCATCTCCGCGGCCTTGGCGGAAGCTTCCTGCGTCTGGCGATCGAGAAACTCTTTGGCGGACTTGCGAGCCTCTTCCACCGCCTTGGTTCCCTCGATTTGAGCAGCTTTGACGATGGCGGCGCTCTCCGCATGCGCCGCCTCGAGCTTGGCCTTCATCTCCTCGGAGTACTTCAAACCGGATTCGATTTTGGCCTGCCGCTCGTCGAGCGTGGCTAGCACCGGTTTGAAGGCGGCTTTGTACAGGACAAAGGCCACCACGCAAAAGCTAAACACCTGCGCAATGATACCCGGCAAATTGATGCCGAAGTCTTGCGTGATTTTGGTGATGCCGGTGGCGGCCTCGCCGCCATGCGCGGCCGCCGCCTCGACAGCGTGGCCGGTGGTTTGAGCAAGAACAAGCAAGGAAGAGAGCATGGCAGTAAAAGTTGGAAGTCGCGGCTCCCGGCGGAGGGAGACGCGACTGGTGAGAGACCTGAACTTAGCCGAGGAACAGCGAGTAAAACGCGACCGCTTCGGCCAGCGCCATACCGATGATGGACTGGACGAGGATTTTGCCGGAGGCACCCGGGTTACGGCCCACGGCTTCAACAGCCTTGGTGCCGACGAGACCTACGCCGATGGCCGCGGCGAAACAGCCGAGTGCGCCCTGGATGCTACCGTCGATTACAGCGAATACTTCGATCATGATGGAGGTGTGTTATGTGGTTGGATTGCCACCGTGTGCGCAACATAGGCACACTCCCGGTGGGAAAGGGTAAAAATCAGTGCTTCTCGCCGTGAGCTTCAGCGTCGTCATGGTTGCAGATCAGGCCGATATAAACGCTGACGAGGAGCGTAAAAACGAGCGCTTGAACGAAGCCGATGAGCAGCTCCAGGAAGTAAAACGGAATCGGCAGGCCCCAACGGGACAGGCCGGACATGGCATGCAGGAGGTTCTCACCGCCGAACACGTTGCCGAACAGCCGGAAGGACAACGACACCGGGCGGAAAATGATGGAGACGATTTCGATCAGACCCACCGCGAAAAAGACGACGAAAAGAAAATAGTAGATAACCGCCGGGATGTCCTTTTTGTTGGCCTTGTTACCAAAGATATCGTGCAGGATCACCTTCGCCCCGGCATAGCGGAAAATAAAGTAAAGCCAGCCGACGAACGAGACCAAGGCCAATGCGACCGTCTCGTTCATATCGGCGTTGCCCGGCCGCACAAACTCCACGCCCTGATAGTAAATCGTGCCCACGCCGGGGAATAATCCGCTCCAATTCTGGATTAAAATAAAAGTGAACAAGCCCACCAGCAGCGGAAACGTCTGCCGCGCCACCCGGCCACCCACAATCGGCCCGGTTAAATCCAAGACCCCCTGAACCAGGTTTTCCACCACCGCCTGACCCCGGCTCGGCACCAAGGAATTCTTCCCGATCGCAAAACGGATCACCACGATCAACACCGCCGCCACCACCCAACTCGATACCATACTGTTGGTAACGGGAAGCGGGCCGATGTGAAAGAAAGCTTCGGCGCTCGGAGCGACTCCATGCGACTCGGCGCCGAACGACGCGAGCGCAGAGCTGAGGAACGCTAAAAGATAAAAAGGTTTGGAGACCCGAGACATGAAAAGACAGGGAGACACGGAGGGTTTGGAACGGATGAACTAGGCAAACGGTTCTTCCCCCGTCAACCCCCGAAACCCCCGAATTACACTCTCGTCATTTCAATTAGAGTGAGCGGAATTTTTGCGACTGGTCGCTAATCAGCACGAAGCCCTCCCACGGCGCAACGTGAGCCTCGATTTTTTTCGCCAATTAAACCGCGTCCACCCGTCGGGCGACCAAAGATTCGTGGCCTCCGGCCCGCGCCTGAAAGACCGTCACCACCTCGAAGGGCCAGCGGGCGGACTCCTCGATCGTCCAATCTGGATGCGCCGCAATGTTGGCCCGCGCCGCGGCAAAATACGGTGTGTGGTCGGTCCGAAAACAAAGCTGTGTGCCCGGCCCCGAGCGGCGCGCGAGCTCGCTGAGAAACGCGGTCTGGATCAGCCGATTCTTCCAATGTCGCCGCTTGGGCCAGGGATCCGGAAACAAAATAAAAATCCGCGGACCGAATGACACATCCGCCGGCCAAACGGCCAACAGGTCCTCCGCCGACGCCCGCACCCATGCGACGTTCGTCACGCCGGCCCGTCGAGTCTTGCGTTCCGCGCGCTCCAGACGATCCGCGATAAGATCGATCGCCACACAAAACTCCGTCGGATGCCCGGCCGCATAAGCCGTGAGAAAATGACCGTGCCCGCAGCCAATTTCCAACGTGACCTCGCGCCGCCCCGCGAGCAGTTCGGGCAGCAGCGTGCGCAATGCGGCTTGACGCGATTCGCTGATGGCGGCGACTTCCTCGATTGGCATAACGTCGTTGGCTGGCAGTCAACGCCGGCCAGCGCAATCGAGAAGCACGCGCATGCTCTCGCCCGCCCTGCGCCACGCGATCGCCGCCTCGCGACTCGACACTGCGCGGCATCTCCGACGAACGTAACCCGCGATGAAGATTCTCCTCACCGGCGCCTCCGGTCTCGTCGGCGGCGCTTTTGCCCGGGCGGCCGCTCGCCGCGGTCACTATGTCGTCGGCACCACCCTGTCTTATAAAGAAGCGATCGACGGTCTCGCCGAACACCGGTCGCTCAATCTGACCGACGCGCCCGCGCTCACGTCTGTCGTGCTCGATATTTTTCCCGACGTCATCGTCAATGCCGCCGCCATCAGCGAACCCGCCGGGTGCGAAGCGAATCCCGCGCTGGCCCAAGCCGTCAACGTCGCCCTTCCCGAACTGCTCGCCCGCCTCGCCTTTCACGTCAGCGCGCGCTTCATTCATCTGTCGTCCGAACAGGTTTTCGATGGCAACCACCCGCCCTATCGGCCAACCGATCCGACCGCGCCCATCACCCTCTACGGTCGTCAAAAACTCGCCAGCGAACAGGTCGTCCACCGCGTCGCCCCCGAATTCGCGGTAACCTTGCGCGCCCCGCTGCTCGGCGGCAACAGCCCGAGCGGTCGGCGCAGCCTTCATGAACGACTCTTCGCCGATTGGATGTCCGGCCGAACCCCACAGCTCTACACCGATGAGATTCGCCAAGTCTGCCATGCCGACAATCTCGCCGAAGTGATGGTCGAACTGTGCGAACGCCCCGATGTGCGCGGCGTGCATCACTGGGCGGGTAGCGAGGGTCTTTCACGCCACGAACTCGGCGAACGCATCCGTAGCCATTTCAAACTTACGCCCGCGCAAGCTCCGTTGATTGCCATCACCCGCACCGCCGATCCCGCCGTTGCCCGCCGCCGCCAGGCCGACCTGCGACTCGTGCTGGAACCGCTTGCCGGTCGGCTCAAAACCCGGCCGGAAAACTTCTCCACGCAACTCGACCAGCTCGTGATTCCCGCGCCGTGCCGCGCATGGTATCAGAGTTTGAGTTGATCCCGCCGACCGCGTCCCGCCCTATCCATACTTTGCAACTCGACCTCCTGCCTGAACGCTCCGGCTCGGCCGCCACCAACATGGCAACCGACTTTTTGCTGCTTAAGCACTACCCGCAACCTGACCACGCGCGCTTCCGTGCCTACAGTTGGCAACGACCGGCATACACATTCGGCTACAGCCAAAAAATCGCCTTCGTGCGCGACCATCTCCCGGCCGGTTTCGACGGCGAGCTATGTCGGCGCCCGACCGGCGGTGGCATCGTCGATCATCGCGTCGATTGGACCTATGCCATCGTGATTCCCCGCGGGGCCGATCTCTACGATGAACGCGCGGTCGAATCCTACCGCGTCATCCACCAAGCCATCACCGAAGCACTCCTGCACGTCGGCGTCGACGCACAGCTCAAGACCGTTTGCGAACCACCCGCGACCGAGGACGCCGCCGCCGGAAAAAACTGCCGCCCAACCGCTCCCGGAGTGTGCTTCCAACGGGCGGAGCGCTTTGACGTCGTCCATTCGCGTACCGGCGCAAAGCTCGCCGGCGCCGCCCAAAAACGAGCGAAACACGGTTTGCTGTTTCAAGGTTCACTGGCCCGCGCTGCCATCGAGATCGATGGCGCGATCGATTGGGACGCGTTCACCGATTCGTTCACGACCGGCTTGGGTGCCGCGCTGCAGGCCGAGCCAACGCCGTCGCCTTGGCCGGACATCGACGAAGTGATCGATGACCTGGCCGACCAATACAGCACAACCGAATGGATCGAGTATCGCTGAACCGCCCATAGCATGAATTCGCCAACATCGCCCAGGCTCCGTTTACGTCGGACTCACCCGTTCACAAAGCCATCGGACAGCGCCCCGTGTTCCGTTACCAGCCTCCAGCTGATCGACCGCTTAAACACCTGGCTCGGAAGCACGGCATTGGATCGAGGCTACGGATGCGTCACAGGCAGCATCCCACTCACTCGATTCGCTCGCGTTTAACCCACCGGAACCACCGCCCGGCCGCAGAATAGTTCGATCGGCTCACCCACCACACCTTCTTCAATCGCCGGCATTGCGGTGTGCCCAAAACCTAAACACACGGCTTCGGCAGCCCGCGTGCATCCCAAAATCGTTCCGACCCGCATCCGGCATCGGCGTGAAACACCGATCGTGGTTTTTTCGTTTCACCGCCGTGATTCGCGAGCCCGCACCGTTCAGGAAGAGCCGCCCGTACGGATCCGACAAAGCATCGCCCGGAGGTCTCGACCCGCTGAAATTTGGTCGACTGACGCTCGTCGAAAATCAGCTCGCCACAGAGGGAAAAGAGCCGGCTTCGGCATCGCCGGCGTGGTCCGGCTACGATGATGGCATTCCATTAAAAAGGGATCGTCATTTCGCTCCACCTCGCGGGACTGCGGAGAAGATATCCTTGCGTATTTAAAATTCAGATACGAGTTGAAATCGAACGAAAATAACCCCGAAATTCTTCACCAGTTTGTTACTGGACACTTGCAATTCATCTTAACGCGTTGAAGCTCAGGCCACGCGGCGCAAGGTGCGCCAAGTGTTCGCTCGACCAAAATCGAGCGGACGAAAGATCAGAACCAAAACACAATCCTCACAAAGGAAAACGCTATGGCTAAAGCCAAGAAGACGGTGAAAAAAGCGGCCAAGAAGGCCGTTAAAAAAGCAGCGCCGGCCAAAAAGGCTCCGGCTAAGAAAGCCGCTCCGGCCAAAAAGGCTCCGGTAGCGAAGAAGGCCGCGGTCAAGAAGGCCCCGGCCAAGAAGAAGGCTGCGAAGAAGAAGTAAGCTTCTTCCCCGCTTAAAACCTGCAGCAGCCGCCCCATCCGGGGCGGCTGCTTTTTTGTATCTAGGCCGATCGCGGATGCGTGCCCATGATCGGGATACGGAGACGCGCCTTCCACCGGATCGCACAAGAAGGGAGGATCGAACCGTCCTCGGCGACAATGCCATCGGTGCGTCCCGACCAACATGTCCGACACCCGGTCCGGCTAGGCAAAAGCAGCGTACCGATTGCTAAGGAACGCTGAAATGAGCTCGAAGCTTCGCAGGCGAATAGCCCGCGCCGCATCGCGGCGGTGGATCTTCCGCCCCTCAGTTCACGCCCCAACCGGGATGTTTGCCCGGACCGGGGCCGACGAGTTCCATCTCTTCTTCCGCCTCCGCATGCGCTTCCTCATCCGGCAATTCCTCCAGTGGCGCAAAGCGTTCGGAAGTGAAGCCGAGCTCCTGCTGCCCTTGATGAAACGGGTCGGGTGGATTGGTAAGTTCCTGCAGGAGCAACCCCACCGTTGCCGTGTCACCACCGCGCACGACTTTTTCGCGGCCCAAAAACACTTCACGAATCGTGTAGGTGTTTCCTTTGACCGGCAGCTCTCGGTAAATCGCTTTCACGAAATCCGGAAAATTATCGTTTATGCATACGACGCGTTGTCCCTTGACCATGATGCAGGCAAAGGAACGCAGCCAAGCCGGTGTGGCAAGCGCCGCGAACAGACCCATGCAGGTCCGCGCGCGGGCGCACCACCGCACTCACTCGCTTTCCGGGCCTTCGCCCGTCAGCACCTTTTGCTCGCCCAATGGGCCCACGGGATCGGCCACCAAGGGCGCCGGCCGTTTGATCGTGGTGTGCAAGGTGAACAGGTCTTCGCGTCGATCCAAGCGCGGCGTCACGGTGCCGGATTGTTGGGCTTCGCGCAGTTCGTCCAAATCGAGATCGCAGATCAAAACCGTCTCTTCGTTAGCGTCGGCTTCGGCAGCGATGCCGTCGCGGGCAAAGGCAAAGTCCGAAGGCGTGAGCACCGCCGCCTGGCCGTATTGCACATCCATGTTTTCCACATCGGGCAGGTTGCCAACGTTGCCGGTGAGCGCGACGTAGACTTGGTTCTCGATCGCGCGGGCGGCGCAACACGTCCGCACCCGCAGATAGCCTTGCCGGTTGTCGGTGCAGAACGGCACGAAGATGATTTCCGCGCCTTCGTCGGCCAGGTAGCGCGCTGCTTCCGGAAATTCGGAATCGTAACAGACGAGCACTCCGATGCGGGCGGCGGGCGTATCGATTACCTGCAGGGTCGACCCACCGGTGATGCCCCACCACGTGCGTTCGTTGGGCGTGATGTGCAGCTTGGGTTGTTCGGCCGAAGTGCCATCCGGCAGGTATACGGTGCAGATGTTGTGCAGCTCCTTACCCACGCGGGTCGGGTGGCTGCCTCCGATGATCGTGATGCCGTACTTCACGGCCAACTTGCTGAGGAGCTTCGTGAGCTTCGGCGTGTAGTCGGCAAGCTTCTTCATGCCTTCCTGGGGAGAACGCGTCTTCGTCATCGAGAGCAGCTGCACGGTGAACAGCTCCGGAAAGAGCACGAAGTCGGCATCGTTATCGTGCGCGATATCCGTGAAGTAGGTCACATGGCGCGCGAACTCGGCGAACGAGGTGATCTTGCGCATCTGATACTGCACGCAGGCGACGCGTATCTTGCGGGCACCCTTGTGCGGCGCTTGGTAGTCGGGATTTAACCACTCGATCAGGCTGGCATGGTTACGACTCTTCGGATCGAGGAGGTAATTCGGCATGACCCCGCGCAAGTGAAAGCCTTCGCGCAACTGAAAGCTGAGCACGAGATCGCGAAACTGGCCGTCGACCACGCGCTGCGCGTACTCGTACGCCGTCATGTCGTCGAAATGCTCATCGTAGTTCCACAGCCGGCCGCCGGCGAGGATGCGCCGCTTGTTTAGCTTTTTGCAAAGCTGGCGCCGCGCTTCGTACAGCGCGGCCCCCACGCCTAAACCGCGCGCGTCCGGGTGCACGTAAATGTCCGCGCCATACAAGGTGTCGCCACGCATGTCGTGACTCGTGAAGTAACCGCTATCCGTCACGCCGGACCACGTGTGCAGACGCAACGGATTCGTGCCCATATCAACAACCAACGTGGACGCGGCACCGACAATTTTGCTGCCGACCTCGGCCACGAACTGACCTTGAGGAAAGAGCCTTTGGTGGCTGGCGAGATGCGCCGCTCCCCAGACGACGTTTTCCCCGGCGAGTACCGGGTAGGCTGCTTTGTTCAATTCGACGAGCTGGGAAATGTCGTCTTTGGTCGCCCGACGAACACGAACGCGATTGGCTTTTTTCGGCATAGACCCCCACCGTATCGATCCTCAACGCCGCGGTCAAAGGTCTCGTTCGATAGTGGTCCCCTCCACCTAGATCGTTCATGAAAATTGTTTATTCTTTTCAGGCCAATCCGCCCGCCGTATGAACCTTTCCCCGCGGTAGAACCGCGAAAAGGCCTATGAAATTTCACTCAGCCCTTGCCGTCTTGGCGCTATTCAGTTGCCCGTTGCCCCGGAGCGCCCCCGCCGCCCCCTCGGCGGATCACGCGCCGAGCCATACCGAGCTTTCGCTCTCCTACGAGCAGCGACGACAGACGGTTCTCGCCAACGCCATGGCGCGCATCAACGCCGATAATCCCGACGCGGGCAGCCTGCACCAAGTCGCCCAATGTCTCGCTGCGGGCGAGCACCTTGACTGGGCCCGACATCGCCTGAAGGTGCTCATGGCCGAGCCCACCGGCGCGATGTTCTGGATGTATCCCACCGTGCTCGTCATGAAGGCCGGCGAGGCCAACCTCAACGCCGACGACTGGGCGCACTTGCGCGAAGCGTGGCGCACTTACTTCCCCTATCGCGGCGACACCGAGAACCACTGGCTCATGTATTATTCGAGCCTCTTCCTCGCCGCCGAAACGTGGCCGGATCTCGGGCCCGCGGGTTGGTTCAACGGCAAATCGTCCGCCGAAAACCGCGCCGAGGCCAAAGCCTACATCCTCGAATGGATGCGCATCACGACCTCGTATGGCCAGGGCGAATACGATTCGCCCAACTACATCGATCCCTACTTGTCGTCGCTGGCCTTGCTCACCGGTTGGGCGCAGGACGAGGACCTGCGGCATCGCGCCGAGATGATGATGACCTATATCATCGCCGACTACGCGGTGGAGCAGATCGGCGGCAACTACGGCGGCGCCTTCAGCCGCCTCTACCCGAAGCACGCCATGCAACCCGCGACCGCCTCGAGTTCGGCCTATGGCTGGCTGCTCTTCGGCCTCGGCGACACGATTCCCAACAGCGGAGCCGAGCTGCTCGCGCTCACCGGTTACCGCCCGCCTGATATTCTCAACGCCATCGCGACCGATCGTTCCACCGCTTATGAGCACTTCGAGTTGAAGCGCACGCGTTGGCGCATGCGTCATGCCGGCCCCGAAGCGATCGAGCTCGATCACCTCCGCACGCAGCCCGTCTACAAATACAGCTACGTCGCCCCGGACCACGTCCTGGGCTCCACTCAGGGCGGTCTGCTGCAACCCATTCAACAACGCACGTGGAGCCTCGTCTGGCACGAGGATCACCCGCTCGGAAAGGCCAACACGTTCTTCGCCCTGCAACCGTTTCACTCGCGCGTCGAGGGCACGATGTATTTCGCCGCCGATGCCGACACGGTCACCGATCTGATCGCCCGCTCCAAGGTCGACTACAACTCACCCGACAAGCTCATCGGCGGTTCGCCCTACGAGCAGATTGGCCAATATCGTGACACCCTCATCGGCCTCTACGACATTCCCGCCGAGACGAACTTCCCCTACATCACCACGTTCTTCTCGCGTGACATGGTGGATCGCGTCGAAGACGAATCCGGGTGGATTTTCTCGCGCGGGGGCCCGACCTACATCGCCTACCGCCCGCTGGCCAACGGCACGTGGAAGCCCGCCAACTGGACCGGTCTGCTGGCCGGCGGCGCCGGTGCCTGGATCAGCTCCGACTACAAATCATGGGGCGATGGCCACGACACGTTCGTCAGCGAACACCTGCAAAACGGCTACGTCGTCCAAATCGCCTCGACCAAAGATTTCGCTGACTACGCCGCCTTCCAGAAAGCGGTCAAAGCGCTCCCGCTCGCCTTCTCCCTTGACGGCACCCCGCGCGTCACCTTCACGACGCTCGACGGCGCCCGCCTTGAGGCGGTCTATGGAAAACCGTTCCGCATCAACGGCCGCGAACGCTCCACGAAGAACTGGCCGCTCTTCGGCGGGCCGTTCCTGAACGCCGCTCGCGAGAGCCGCCGCCTGCAACTCACCCACGGCAGCGAGTCCCTCCAACTCGACTTCGACCATAACCGCACCCTGTCGTCCGTCCAACCTTCCGCTCCTCTCGCCCCGTGAAACGCGCTCCGCTCATCTCCCGCCTTGCCCTGTCCGTCTCGCTCGCCCTCGGCGCCAGCAGCGCCTTCGCGGCCGCGACCAACCCGCCGCCCCGGCTCTTCGCCGCGGCCGCCTTCACCAAGGCCCAAAAGGATTCCTCCATCCCCACCGACGCCGGCACCTTTGTGCGCGCCGATGATGGCACCTGGCAGTCCTTTGGACCCAAGATCCAACAGGTCAGCAGCGCCACCGTCGCGCCGTCCGATCCCAACCTCATCTTCCTCGCCTGCGGCAACGGCATCGAACGTTCCCGAGACGGCGGCGCCACCTGGCGCCAAGTGACCGGCTGGGAAATCAGCGATGTCATCGCCATCGAAGTCGATCCGACCGATCCGAAACACGTTTACGCCGCCAGCGCCTGGGGCATGTGGCGGTCCCACGATGGGGGCGACACGTGGCTGCGCGCGGACGAAGGTATCGCCCCCGACGACGCGTTCACCCGCACCCTGGTGCTCGACGCGCAAAACCCGGCCCGACTTCTCGCCGGCACGTCCGGCGGGCTCTACGTATCCACCGACCGCGGTGCCACCTGGCAACGCGTGAAGGGCGTGCCCACGATCAACATCCTGCGCGTGCGCCGCGGCGTATCCGATTCGTCGGTATGGGTGCTCGGCACCGAAGGTCGGGGCGCCTGGTTGTCGACCGACGATGCCGCGACGTGGAAGGCCGTCGCCCCCGCCCTCGCCACCGCCAACGTTTATGGCGTGACCGTCGACCCGACGGACGCAAAGCGACTCGCTGTCGGCGGCTGGCAAACGGGCGTGCACGTTTCCACGGATGGCGGGGCTACCTGGTTCGCGCGGGCCAACGGCCTGCCGAGCCTGAACCTGCTCGCCCTCGCGTTCGACCCGACCCACGCCGGCCGACTTTGGGCGTCCACCTTTGAAGAAGGCACCGTGTTCAGCGACGACGCCGGGGTCAGTTGGCAGGACGGCGGCCTCTACGGCGCACTCGTCAACGATC
The DNA here is from genome assembly GCA_963974355.1 of uncultured Opitutaceae bacterium. Lineage (GTDB taxonomy): Bacteria > Verrucomicrobiota > Verrucomicrobiia > Opitutales > Opitutaceae > Actomonas. The sequence goes on along the minus strand of CAXBDS010000052.1, from coordinate 2,071 downwards.
TGGGTTTTCTTCCGCTGCCGGTTTCTCCTTAAGCGGCGGCTCGCCTCCTTCGGGCCGATCGCGCCGGAGGTTAACTTCCAGCGGTCGGCTCGTGTCGAGGTGCACATCGCGTTGCGGAAAGGCGATCACGATGCCCTCCGCCACGAAACGCTCGGCGATCCCGTGCCGTATGCCTGTCAGCGCCGCGAAACGATGCTCGATCCGCGTGTGAAAAATCGCCTCGAATCCGAGCGCGTTGTCACCGAACGCATCGAACAGCACCAGCGGTTCCGGCTCGGGTAAAACCACGTCGGACTGGCGTAACAGTTCATTCAATACGCGTTCCACCTTGCGCGTATCCGAACCGTAGGCGACGCCCACCTTGATCTTCAGTCGGACGATGTCGTCGGACAGCGTCCAGTTGATCACCGGTTGCTCCAGCAGGCGGCTGTTCGGCACGACCATGTTGATGTTGTCCAGCGAACGCACGATCGTGCTCCGCATGCCGATGCGCTCGACCCAGAGCTGCTGGCCGTCGAGCTCGATCAAATCCCCCTCACTCACCGGTCGCTCGATGAGCAGGATGATCCCACTGATGAAGTTGTTGATCAGGTTCTGACTGCCAAAACCCAAGCCCACCGCGAGCGCGCCGCTCACCACCGAAAACTGCGTCAGCGAGAGATTAAACAGCTCGAAAACGTTGAACAAAATCAGCGCCAACAAACCGTAAAACAGCAGGGTCTGCCAAGCCGCGCGACGGCCGCGCGTCCAGCTCAACTGCCGCGCCGCGATGCCACCCACGGTCCGGCTCAGGCGATGCGAAAGCACCACCCCGCCCACCGCCAGCAAGGCCACCCACAGCAGCGTGCGCACGCGAACCGGCTGGTCGTTGACGATGAACAATTCGTGGCTCCACGCATCGCTGATGCCCGTGCGCGTGCGTCGCCACATATCCGGCCACGAAAACAGCGAAACCTCGCGCCCCAATTCACGCTGCAACCGCTCCCGCTCGCGCGTGATCCGATCGAGATCCATCACCTCGACGTCAGCCGTCTCCGTCCAACGCGCCAACGTCTCCCGCAACGCTTCGCGCGCCTCGCGGCGGCCCTTCGTTTCGTCGGCGCCTTCTCCCGCCATCGCGATTTCGAGATCCCGCTGCTGCTGTCGCGCCCGCACCAGCTCCGCCACGTGTTGCGTGCGTTGACGGCTCAGGCTGCCCAATTCCAACCGGTTGCGATCCGCCCATGATTCCAGTTCGGCGTGATCCGTTTCACCTTCCAATACGCCGCGCCGCTGCGCCCGCACGCTCGCGAAATCGGTGAGTCGTTGCACCTGCCGGGTCAGCAAACCAACGCGTCGGTCCGCCACGCGCCGGGCGTCGCGGCGCAGATCCACCACTTCATCCGCGACTCCGTCGATCTCCGCCGTCGAGTTGAGGACTGCCGCGGAGCGATCCGCTTCGGCTCGCGCCGCCGTCAGGGCATCCTCCAGCTCCGCTTCGCGCTTTGCCCGGGCTTCTTTTTCCTTCGCCACCGCCTCCTCTGAAATCACCACGTTGGCCACCAGCCACGTGAGCTGGGGTTCCAACACGGCGCGCTTCGGCGCGATCAAGGCCTGTTGATGCTTCAGGGTCTCAAGCGCGAGAAGACGCAGGCGCAGGTTTTCCTTGGCCAGGCGACTCTCCAATTCGGCTTGGCGTAACGTATCCACGGCTCCCTTCTTCGCCTCCACCGCATCGCGGGTCTTGCGCCGGGCTTCCTCGCGCGCGTCGAACTCCTTCCGCGCGTCGCCCAGTGCCGCCGTGGCGTTCTCCACGTCGCGTTCCAGCCATTGCTCGGCATCAGCCAAGTATTCCTGCCGCTCGTAGAGTTGATCAAGCAGGGCCAGATTGCGTTCGGGCGGCAGGACGGCGGCGGGCGGCTGCCGGCGTTCGCGCACGGTCGCCACTTCCTTCGCCTCGGCCTGCAAATCGCTGCGATGTTGCAGCGTGCGCAACTGCTCCGCGTAAACACCGTCCAATCGTTCCAAGACGCCCACTTGCGCCGACACGGTCTTTGCCGCCGCCCATGGTATCAATCCTGACTCCTTGATC
>CAXBDS010000051.1:0-28194 GCA_963974355.1 uncultured Opitutaceae bacterium | reverse complement strand
GGCCGTCCCTTCCTGCGCGCTGCCAACGCCCGTTATCCCGACCTGTTGCCCGCCACTGAACTCGTCATTCAAGGCCTCATGGTCGGCCTCCTGCGTCACACCGGCTTCGACGCCTGACACTTCTCTGCCGTTGCACTCCCTGCCCTCCGATCCCGCCGAGCTGCGCCGCCTGCTCGCCGAACGTTTTCCCACCGCCCACGCGTGGGGCGACGCGCCGGCCGGGCGCACGCTGGCCACCGAGCTCGCCGCGATCGACGAAGCCACCGGCGGCGGGCTGCCCTGCGGCGCGATTACCGAAATCGTCTGCTCCGCGCCGAGCTGCGGCGGACACCTGCTGCTTGGTCAACTCTTCACCGCCGCCCGCGCCGCCCGCCAACGCGTCGCCCTCATCGACGTCGAAAACACCTTCGACCCCGAGTCCTTCAGTGACACCGAGCTCGACCACCTCGTTTGGGTGCGGGGCACCGGCGATCTCACCGCTGCGCTCGGCGCGACCGATCTGCTCGCGCGCGACGCCAACCTCGGCCTCGTCGTGCTCGACGTGCGAGACACCCCCCTCGCCGCCCTGCGCCGCACCCCGGCGCCGCTCTGGTATCGCCTGCAACGCGCCGCCGAAACCGCCGACCTCATCCTCGTCGTGCAAACGGCGCGCGCGCTCGTGCCCAGCGCCCGGCTGCGCCTCGAATTGGATCGCTCGCACAGCCTGGCTGACCTCGCGTTCGAGCGCCCTCATCTGACCAACGCCCTCGCCCCGCGCCTGCGTCGTCAGCGTCTTGGCGCCGCCACCGGCAGTTAAGGCCCCCTTCCGATCCGTCGCCCCGCGGACCGCCCTTGTCCCATCCTCATTGCTACGCTCGGTTCCATGTTTGCCGTCCTTCACCTCGCCGACCTTTCGCTGCACGCGCTCTTGCGCACGGCGCCCGAGCTGGCCGATTGCCCCGTGGGCCTCCTGCGCGAAACCGGCGGCCACGCCACCGTGATCGCGCTCAATGCCGCCGCCCGCGCCCATGGCGTCACCCTCGGCCTCACCGCGCCCCAGGCGCTGGCACGTTGCGCGCAGCTCAGGTTGCGGCCGGTCGAAGCAGGGGCCGACGCCGAGGCGAACGCCGCGCTGCTCGCCGCCGGCCGGCTGCTTTCGCCCACGGTCGAGGCCACGACTTCTGGTGTAGTGACGGCGGACCTACGCGCCCTGCCGCGCGCGCAGCACGAGCCTTTCCTGCGCACCGCCTTGGATCAACTCGCCGAACTCGCCCTGCCCGCCACCGGGGGACTTGCCGCGACGCCGTTGTTGGCGCTCTACGCCGCTCGTCAGCCCACGGCATCCCATCGGCTCAATGTCGTGCGTGATCACCGTCGTTTTCTGGCGCAGCTGCCCATCACGGCCGCCGATCCGCCGCCTGAGATGGTGGCTATTTTGCGAAGCTGGGGGCTGCACACGCTCGGACAACTGACGGCCTTGCCCAAAGCCGACGTCGCCCAACGCCTCGGTCCGTCCGGTCTCGCGCTCTGGGAACGCGCCGCGGGCGAAACCACGCGTCCGCTCGTGCCTGCGGTCGCGCCGGCTACGTTTGCCGCGCACCTCGATCTGGAGGAGGCCATCGAGACGCTGGAACCCTTGTTGTTTTTGCTCCGCCGGTTTGTGGACCGACTCGCCCTGGAGTTGCGCGCAGCGGGACTGGCGGCCTCCGAGATGGAGATCACACTGCCGCTCGAAGACGAAAGCATGCACTCGCGGCATTTCCGTTTGCCTGAGCCTACGGCCAACGCCGACCTGTTGTTTCGCACGCTGGATGCCCACCTCGCGACCGTGCGCACGGCCACCGCCGTCACGGGCCTGCGGCTGCGCGTGGAGCCCACGCGTTCACTCGCCCGGCAGCACGGCTTGTTCGACACCGGCCTGCGCGACCCGCATGGCTTTGCCGATACCCTTGCCCGCACTGCGTCGCTCGTCGGCACGGATCGCGTCGGCACGCCGTCGACCCGTGATTCCCATCGGCCCGACAGTGTCCGGCTGATACCGCCGCCGCCGACCGTGGCACCGCCGCCCACCCCTCCCTTGCCGGCATTGGGCTTGCCCCTGAGGCGCTTTCGCCCGCCGCATCCGTTGACGGTCGAGCTGGTCGACCGTGCGCCGGCCTACCTGTGGACCGAAAACCGCCGCGGCGTGGTGAGCGAGCACCGCGGCCCGTGGCACGCCAGTGGCGAGTGGTGGGCCAATGAGGAGGCGTGGCAACGCGAGGAGTGGGATGTCGCCCTCGCCGACGGCGGTCTCTACCGCGTCCTGCGCACCCCGCACGGCTGGTGGTTGGAAGGCGAATATGACTGACTCGGGTTATGTCGAACTGCACGCCGCGAGCGCCTTCAGTTTTCTGCGCGGCGCCTCCGCGCCCGATGCCTTGGCGGCAGCGGCGGCCCGGCTGGAATTATCCGGTCTGGCACTCTGTGATCGCGACGGCGTCTACGGCGCGCCGAGACTTTACGGGGCCACCCGGGACACCGGCGTGCGGCCCATCGTCGGTTGCGAACTCACCTTGGCCGATGGCACTGCCTTGCCCGTGCTCGTGGCCTCCCGGCTCGGTTATCAAAACCTCTGCCAGCTCATCACCGAGACAAAGCTCACGCCGCGGCCGGCCACGATCACCGATCCCCGCGCCCGCGAGCGCAAGCGCCCCTGCTTTGTCACCGACGCCGAACTCGCCCGCTACGCCTCCGGCCTGATCGCGCTCACGGGCGATGTCGAAGGTCCGGTGCTCACGGCGTGGCGCCGGGGTGGCCCTGAGGCGGCGGCGATGGCGTTGGGACGGCTGCGGGCCATCTTCGGTCCGGATCACATTTATGTTGAGGTGCAACGCCACCGGGTGCGCGGCGAAGACCGCGCCGTGACCTTCCTGCGCGATCTCGCGACGGCGCACGCGTTGCCGCTCGTCGCGACCGGGGGCGTCACGCACGCCACGCGCGCCGAACGCCCCCTTGCCGATGTATTCACCTGTCTGCGACACCATACGACACTTGATGCCGCCGGACGTTTGCTCGCCCCCAACGCCGAGCGGCGCCTGCGCGGCGGCGAGAGCATGCGGGCGCTCTTTGCCGATCTGCCGGACGCCGTCGCGACCAGCGGTCGCCTGGCCGAGCGCCTGGCGTTTTCGTTGCAGGATCTCGGCTATCGCTTTCCCGAGTTTCCGGTGCCCGCCGGCGAAACGATGAGGTCTTACCTGCGCGCCCAAGTTTACGCTGAGGCCGCCCAACGGTTCGGCGGTCTCAGCGTGAAGGTTCGCCGGCAGCTCGACCGCGAACTCACGCTCATCGGCAAGCTCGGGTTTGAGGGGTATTTTCTCATTGTTTGGGATATCTGCCGTTGGGCACGCGATCACGGCACACTCATTCAAGGTCGAGGGAGCGCGGCCAACAGCGCTGTCTGCTACGCGCTGCGCATCACGGCCGTTGACCCGATCAAGCAAGGCCTGCTGTTCGAACGCTTTTTGAGCGAAGGACGCGTCGGTCACGATGGCCGGCCGTCTTGGCCCGACATCGATCTTGATCTGCCCAGCGGCGAGCTGCGTGAGCAGGTTATTCAGGAAGTCTATCGCCGCTATGCCCCGCGCGGCGCCGGCATGACGGCCAACGTTATCACCTACCGGGGACGGAGCACCGCCCGCGAATTGGGCAAGGTGCTCGGTTTGCCGAGTGATGTGCTGGATCGATTCTCCAGCCTGTTTCACGGCGGCGACTTTACGCACACGCTGGAGCTCACCGACCAGCTGGAACAAGCCGGCCTGCCGCGCCACCACCCGCGCAGCGCAATCATGACGCAGCTCTACCAACAGCTCCATGGCCACCCGCGACATCTCGGGCAGCACTCCGGCGGCATGGTCATCTGCGGGGGCCAACTCGACCGCGTCGTGCCGCTCGAACCGGCCTCGATGGAGGACCGCGTCGTCGTGCAATGGGACAAGGACGACTGCGAGGATCTCGGCATCGTGAAAGTCGACCTGCTCGGTTTGGGCATGATGGCGGTGTTGCAGGACACCTTCGCAATGTGCGCGGCGCGCGGTGAACCGGTCGAATTACACGCCATCCCGACGGACGATGCGCAGACCTTTAACATGATGCAGGAGGCCGACACGATCGGTGTATTCCAAGTCGAGAGCCGGGCTCAGATGGCGACCTTGCGGCGGTTTAAACCCGCGAACTTCTACGACGTCGCCATCCAGGTGGCCATCGTGCGCCCGGGGCCGATCGTGGGTGGTTTGATGCATCCGCTGATCCGGCGGCGCGAGAAAAAGGAGGCCTGCATCAACCTCGATCCCGAGGTCGACGGCAAGGTGCGGCACATCCTCGAACGCACGTATGGCGTGGTGTTGTTTCAGGAACAGATGCTCGCGCTCGCCATGGAATTGGCCGACTTCAGCGGCGCGGAGGCGGAGGAACTGCGACGGGCGATGGGGTTCAGTCGGAACAGCGATCGGCTCAATCGCGTATTGATGAAGCTGCGCACGGCGATGCTCGCCAAAGGCTGCTCCGAGGCGTTGATCGAAAAGTTGATCACTTCCGCCGAGAGTTTCGCGCTATATGGATTCCCTGAATCACATGCCCTGAGCTTCGGTCTGCTCGCCTACGCCAGCACGTATCTAAAGGCGCACTACCCGGCGGAGTTTTTGGCCGCGCTGCTCAACAACCAGCCGATGGGATTTTACTCGGCGGCGACACTGGTGCAGGACTCACGGCGGCACGGTGTGCGGCTGCGCCCCGCGTGCATCGTGGCGTCGGATTGGCTCTGCACCGTGGAGACCGACGGCGCGGTGCGAGTCGGCTTGAGCTACGTGAAAGGACTCGGCGCCGCGGCCGCGCAAGCAATGTTGACGGCGCGGGCCCGGCGGGCGTTTACGACTTTGGACGACTGGCTCGCCCGGACGCGTTTCTCCGCCGCCGAGCGGCGCGCGCTCGCCGCGACTGGTGCGCTCAACGCCCTCGCCGGTCATCGTCGCGCCGCGTTGTGGCAGGTCGAAGCGGCGTGGTCGGCCGATGAAACCCTGCTCCAGCACGCCAGCCGCCAAGGTCTGCTGGCTGTGGCGGAAGCTGAAGCGCCGCTTGCCTCGATGTCATTGTCGGAAAGATTGACCGCCGATTTTGACGGGCTGGGCCTCACCGCCGGACAGCATCCTATGGCGATGGTTCGGGCCCAACTGCCTGATGTGTGGCGGGCGGCAGATCTGCCGTTCGGCAAGGGGGGCGAACGCGTCCAGATCGCCGGCAGCGTGATCTGTCGGCAGCGTCCGGGCACGGCGAAGGGTTTTGTCTTCATCTCGCTCGAAGACGAAACTGGCGTGGCCAACGCCATCGTGACACCGGACCGCTTTGAACGGCTCCGGCTCGTGATCAACCAGGAATCGGCGCTCGTCATCCGCGGGCGCCTGCAAAACCAGGACGGCGTGATTCACATCAAGGCCGAGGAGATCACGCCGCTGACGCTCGCGATCCCAGCCGCGGCGTCACACGATTTCCGTTGAGTCCTAGGCCGCCAAAAAACGGTCCATGCGAGCCAATACCTTTTCGCGGCCGAGCACGCGAAAGATCGACGTCAGGCCCGGGCCGGCATTGGTGCCGGTGACGGCGAGACGAGCGACCGCTTGGTAGTCCCCGAAGCCGAACCCCTTCGCCTCGGCGTCGGCTTTGATGGCTTCCTCGACCGCCGTTTCATCGATGAAGACGTCGTCACTCAGACCGGCCAACAGTGTCCGCAGCTCGGCCAAGCGCGCCTTCGGATCGCCTTTCTTCATGACCTTGTCGCGCGCCTTTTCATTCCACGGAAAGGCTTCGGTGAAGAAGTAAGCCGTGTAGGCCGGCAACTCGTCGATGGCTTTCACTTTCGGGTGGCTGATTGCCAAGACGTCGGCGAAGTAAGCGTCGTCCGGCCAGCCGGAGGTGGCGAAAATCGCTTCTTGCTCGAAATACGCGCGAGCCTTGGCGAGAAAGTCCGCCGGGGGCAGCTCGAGCAGGTAAAGCATGTTCATGTGCGCGAGTTTCTTGTCGTCGAAACGCGCGTTGCTCTGGTTGACGCCGGGGAAGTCGAAGCGGGAAATCACGTCGGCAATGGCCATCTTTTCCTGATCGTCCTTCGGGTTCCAACCCAGCAGGCAGAGGAAGTTGACCAACGCCTCGGGCAAGTATCCCCGTTTCTGATACTCTTCAATCAGGGCGCCTTCGTCGCGTTTCGACATCTTGCCCGGGCCGTTTTGTTTCAGGCTTGCTGGTGTTGGAAAGATGGTCCTCGCCGCGGATGACGTGCGTGATGCCCATCGTGATGTCGTCGACGACGTTGACGAAGTGAAACACCGGGTTGCCGTCACTGCGCACGATCACGAAATCCTTTTCTTCGGTGCGCTCGACGCGGCCGCGGATGGCGTCCTCGATGATCTGCGGCTCGCCGGAAATTTTGAACCACGTCGCGCCGTCCTGCTCGTAGGTTCGGCCGGTCGCCTTTAACTTTGCGAGATACTCCTGGTAGATCGCGCCGCGTTCGCTTTGACGATACGGACCGAAGTCGCCCCCGATTTGCGGGCCCTCGTCCCACTCCATACCGAGCCAGCGGAGACTGTCGTAGATGAGGCTGAGGAAGGTGTCGCTGTTGCGCTCCTTGTCGGTATCTTCCACGCGCAGCACAAACACGCCGCCGGTGTGGCGGGCGTAAAGCCAGTTGAACAACGCCGTGCGGGCGCTGCCGATATGGAAAAAACCGGTGGGACTGGGGGCGAAACGGACGCGGACTGGGCTCATGGTGAAAATCGCAGGCTTGAGACTCGTAAAAACGATCAGCAAGACCTTCTGCGTGAGTGCTGTCAAAACCTCGCCTTGGGAGTCTGCTGAACTCGCCGCTCGCTTTGCCCAGGCGGCGGCCGCGCAGGGCTTTCGCCTCGAAGCGTTCGGCGAGCATGAAAATTGCCCGCTCAACGCGTTCACGAAACGCACGCCCGGCGCCCGCCCGCGGATCTACCTTTCCAGCGGAATCCACGGCGACGAGCCGGCCCCGCCGCTCGCGTTGCTGGCGCTGTTGGAACGTGGGGTGTTCGACGAACGCGCGAATTGGTTCCTCGTGCCTCTGCTCAACCCGGCCGGCTTTCGCCTCGCGCAGCGCGAGAACGCCAGCGGCATCGACCTCAATCGCGACTACCTCAACCCGGCGTCGCCGGAGGTGGCGGCGCATGTCGCGTGGTTGCGCCGGCAGCCGCCCTTCGATTTGAGTTTATGCCTGCATGAGGACTGGGAGTCGACGGGCTTTTACCTCTACGAGGTGATCAATCCCGGAGAGCCTCCACTGGCCGCCACCATGGTCGAAGCGGTGCGCAAGGTCTCCCCCATCGATCCCGCCACGATCATTGATGAACGCCCCGTTTCAGAGCCGGGTATCATCCGGCCGGAAATCGATGCGGCGATTCGCGAGACGTGGCCCGAAGCCCTGTATTTGCGCGAGCACCACACGCCGTCGTCTTACACACTCGAAACGCCTTCGGCACATCCGCTAAATGACCGGATTCAATCCATGGTCGTCGCCGTCACTGCCGGACTCGAGGCCTTCCACGCTGCCCGGCTCGATGCCCATGCGATCACAAATGAATCGGTTTAGGTCGTCGGGTAACGGTGCCGAGAATTTGCGCATGTAACCGGAGCCGGTCAGATCGATTGCCGCGCAGTGCAGCGCCTGGCGGGAGAGGAGGAGCGCATCGGCCAATTCGGCGGTGAATCCGTGGTCGATAAACGTAAGGTAGTGACGCGCATCGGGGCCGTAGATTTTGTCCCCAACCACAAGGTGGCCGAGCCATTGTGCATGCGCTCGAATCTGGTGTTTACGTCCCGTCTCCAAGCCGACGCGCACCACGGTAAAACCGGCGCGACTCGTGAGCGGCGCGAAGTGGGTCACCGCAAATTGTCCGCCTGCTCGCACCGCGTTTTTGACGAAGACCGGACTCGTCACATCAGGGCCGAGTGGCTGATCAACCGTGACCGGACGGGGCAGTTCTCCAGTTAAAATCGCGAGATAGGTTTTCTTCACGCGGCGTTGTTGCATCGCCTTTTGCAGTCGGCTCGCGAGCGCGGCCTTTTTGGCGAACACCACGATGCCACTTGTCTCGCGATCCAGACGGAAGATGAGGTGCATGACCGGCAGGCCGGTATGTTCGCGGGCGGCCCCCACGAGGCTGGACCATGGGCCATTTTTCGAGGGATGACAGACGACGTCGCCGGGTTTATTCAGCACCAAAACCTCGTCGTCCTCGACGAGAATCCACGTGCGAAACTCTTCGGGTGTAATCATGCGCACGGTGCCTGGTCGCGGCTCCCGCCGAGGCCAGGCGCAGGCTCGGATGGGGAAATCAACGTCGCCGGCCGGAGAGTTCGCGTCGTTCATGGAGTTAAGCTTTGGCCTGTTTGAGCCGATATTTCTCCAAGATTACCGCTGCGATCCGCGCCGCCCAGGTTATGGGCACCATTCCACTCAATGAGGTCATCACCTTGTTCTTCCATCCTGTCACCACCAGCGACCGTCCGGCCAGCAGCGCCGCCCATGCTTCTTGCACGACGGCTTCACTGGTTTGTCCCACCGCATCATTTACCGCCCCTCCCTGCATGCCGGCCCGCTTAAAAAAGGCCGTCGCCGTCGGGCCCGGACAGACCGCCAAGGCGCGCACGCGCGTGCCGCGAAGTTCTTCGCTCAACGCTAAACTCCAATGCAGCACAAATGCCTTCGAAGCACCGTAGGTTGCCAGATAGGGGGTAGGCTGAAAAGCAGCCGTCGAGGCGACGTTGATTACCGCCCCGCCCCGCTCCCGCAGCGCCGGCATGAGGCGCCTGGTCAGATCAACCACCGCTCTGATATTTAGATCAACCATCCCCAATTGATGATCCGTCGCCAACTCCCCAAATCGACCGTAACCTCCAAAACCGGCATTGTTAATCACGACCACTTCGCCTTCTGGCGCGTCGTCTCGCAGGAACGCTAATACCTCGGCCACGCCGCCCAAGAGTTCCTGCTCTTTTGACAAATCACATGCGATATGGCGCACGTTAAGCTCAGCAGATTTTAAGTCCAACGGTCGTCGGGAAAGGTTGCAAACCCGGGCCCACGGGCACACCTTTCCTATGTGTTCAATAAACGATTTTCCGATGCCGGAAGATCCGCCGGTCACCACGACGGCAGAAGGCCACGGAACTCTTTTTCCAGCGGTGTTTCCCATAGGAAAACCCTGTCACCATTTCTCGGTCAACCAACTCGAAAGGAGTAAAAAGAATGAGTAATCAAAATGTATCGCATGATCTGATCGTCTCAGGCATCCACCTCGACCTCACCCCTTCGCTCAAATCGTTTGTGCAGGAGAAAGCCGACCGCCTCTTCCGCCATGAGGAACGAATCGTGCGAATCAGAGTAGAGTTAGAATGCGACGCTCAACAGGACAAGGCCCACCGTTTTACCGCCAAGGGGCATATCACTATTTTCGGTCCGGACATGAACGCGTCCGTCTCCGCCAATGAGTGCCACAAGGCCGTCGCGATGCTCACCGATAAACTTGATCGCATGCTGCGACGCCGGGCCCGTCACTTTAAGGTGAAACGCAATAACCCTCACGCCATCGAGATCGGCGCGAGTTTGTTGCCGAAAGCTATCTGAGTTCGGCGGAACTTTTCTGGTTCTGGCCAAGCCCACCCATAACCGAGGGGTGGGCTTTTTTTGTGCCCCCTCCCCTCGCAAATCTGAGCCAAATCCGGCCGCACACGGTTACCGTTCGGGGAATAACCGGGTGGATTGGCCTGTCCCACGAGCATGCAACGATTCCTTCCTCTCCTACTCCTTGTCTGCGGCGCGTTCAGTTCACGAGCCTCTGCAGAAAAAATCGAAACGGCGGTCCTCGGCGCCGGCTGCTTTTGGTGTGTCGAGGCGATCTACGAGCAACTCCCGGGTGTAATCCATGTGGTTTCCGGTTACGCCGGTGGCACCGAAAAGAACCCGAGCTACAAAGACGTGAGTTACGGTCGCACCCACCATGCGGAGGTCGTGCAGATCACCTTCGACGCGGAGAAAACATCCTACCGCAAGCTGGTCGACTTCTTTTGGCATACCCACGATGTGACCGACGGTAGCGGTGTCTGGCCCGACTTCGGTCCCCAATACCGCAGCATTCTTCTTCCCGCCAACGATGAACAAATGCGGGCCGCGTTCGCTTCGCGCGCCGCCGCGCAGACTGATTTCAAGCAACCGATCGCGACCACCATTCAGCCGCTGCAGCAGTTTTATCCCGCCGAGGACTACCATCAGGACTACGTGCGGCTGAACCCCAATGACCGCTATGTCCGCAATATCGCCTACCCGAAGCTCAAAAAGCTTGGGCTAAAGAGGCCGTAACGCCGGGCTTACCCGTGGCGACAAACATGAAAAAGCCCCCGAAAGTCCGGGGGCTTTTTCTTAAAGTGGTGCAGCTGTAGGGAATCGAACCCCAAACCTTCTGATTCGTAGTCAGATGCTCTATCCAATTGAGCTACAGCTGCGAGGGAGGTGAGAAAAAGCAACCTTCCCGCGGAGAGCGCAAGCGCGAATTCCTCCTTTTTTACGCAGGGGCGGATTGTTGCAGCCGCAATAGGATCGTTTCCGCGACGCTCTCGCAGAGGCCGACGAATGTTTCCTCCACCAATGCCAGTTTGCGCCCGCGGAGGTGAGACACGCCCCAGGCGCGCTTTAGTTTTCGTGTTCCCAAGGGGAATCCCACGAGCGACCCCTCATCAACCTCCTTTTGCGCGACCCACGGGGCGAAGACGCCCACGCCCAGCCCGATTTTTACCAACTCCTTAATCGCCTCCATGCTACCGAGTTCGATCACGGTGTTGAGCTGCACGTTGGATCGCCGGAAGTAGTCGTTCACCATGCCAAAGGTGTAGCTGGCCTTGTTGTAGAGGATGAAGGTTTCTTGATCCAGTTGGCGGCGCGTCACAAATCCGTGCTGCGCCCACGGGTGGATGGGCGAAACATACATCCGTAACTCGTCTTCAAACAGCGGGCGAAATTCCATTTCGTCGCGACCCGCTGGTTTCAACATTACAGCCAGGTCGACTTGGTTGGTGCGCAGGAGTTCCACCATGCGCGGGCCATCACCCGGTTCGATACGGATGACGCATTCGGGGAAACTTTGCTTAAATTCCCGCAGCACGTTGGGTAGCAGGTATTGACAGGCGGTGGTGCTGGCCCCCACTCGCAACCGCCCGTGCCCCCAGTCTTGGAGCTCTTCCACTTCCGCCCGCGCGTCCTGCAATTCGCGCAAGATGCGATCCGCCCGCTTTATTAGCTGCTCTCCAGCGACGGTAAGGTGGGCTTTTTTGCCCACTCGATCAAAAACGCTCACTTCGAGATCCGCCTCCAACGCTTTGATCGCGTGGCTCACGGCCGACTGCGTGAGAAAAAGTTCTTTCGCCGCGGCGGTGAACGATTTGGTCCGCGCCACCGAGGCGAAGACCTGTAACTGCCGACTATCAATTAAGCCCTTCATACATGAGAGATGCTCATCATTTTGATGAAAACGTTGAAGAGCATTTGTTGAGCCGTTTGGCATGCATGGCACTCGGCGGGCTTAACTTGGGGGCAGATTCCCATGTCACGCTCCGCTTCAACGCCGGTTCGATCGACCTACGCAGTGCGCCCGCTGCGCCTCGGTTTTCTCGCGCTCAACGACGCCGCGCCGCTGATCGTTGCGCATGAGCATGGCCTGTTCCGCGAGGCGGGACTGAGTGTGGAACTGAGTCGCGAAATCGGCTGGGCCACCGTTCGCGACAAGATCATCTACGGCGAATTGGATGCCGCCCAGGCCCTCGCCGGTCTGCTGTTGGGCACCCGGCTCGGCCTGGACTGCCAGCCCTGCGAGGTGCTCACCGCCTGCGTCCTGAGTGTGCACGGCAACGCCATCACGCTTTCCGAGCAATTATGGCAGGAGGGCGTCCGCGATGCCGCCACGTTCCGCGACGCCGTGTTACGCACCCGCCATCAGCGCCCGCGCACGCTCGGGGTGGTTTCGCGCTACTCTACCCACCAGATCCATCTTTGCGACTGGTTGCGCTCGGCGGGTATTCATCCGCTGCGCGATGTGCGGATCGTCGTCGTGCCCCCGCCGCAGGTGTTCAGGAACCTGCTGGCCGGCAATATCGACGGCTACTGCGTCGGCGAACCTTGGAACTCGCTCGCAATCCGCGAAAACATCGGCTGGTGCCCGGCTCTCAGCCGCGACCTCAATCCCGGCCATCCGGAAAAGGTGCTGATGGTTCGCACCTCCTTCGCCAACGAACGCGCGGAGGAGCACCTGGCCCTCGTAGCCGCCCTCACTCGCGCCTCCGCGCTCTGTGATAACCCCGCATTTCGCCCCGAGCTCGCTCAACTTCTTTCCCGCCGCGAATACCTCAACGTGCCCGCGAGGGTTCTCGAATCCGGACTTACGGGACCATTCCTGTTGGGCCACGGGACCAGCGATGACGCCGCCGATTTGGTTAAGTTTCACCGGGACGGAGCCAACGACCCCCGCCCCGCGCAAGCCGCTTGGCTCATCGACCGGTTCCGCCGCCATGGCCTCATCCTTCCGGGCACCGCGCTTCCGCGCAATCTGGCGCGCGACCTTTTCCGCACCGATCTCTTCCACCAGGCGTGCCAACGCCATGACCTCCCAGTTCACCATGAAATCGCCCAATCCTAATCTCCATTCCGGACGCGCTTCACGCCGTATCCGTTCTCTAATCACAACGGTCTGCCTCGGTCTGGTGGTGTCGCCCGTTTTCGCCCAATCCGGCTCACTCGAAAAGACCGAACTCAAGTTCGGTTTTATCAAGCTCACCGACTGCGCGCCGCTGGTCATTGCCAAGGAGAAGGGATTTTTCCGCGACGAGGGACTCGCGGTCGAGGTCATCGCCCAGCCCAACTGGAAAACCCTGCTCGATAACGTGATCTCGGGCAATCTCGACGGTGCCCACATGTTGTCCGGCCAACCCATCGCCGCGACCATCGGTATCGGGACCAGGGCCCACATCGTCACCGCCTTCACCATGGATCTGAATGGCAATGGCATCACCGTTTCCAACGGGGTGTGGGAGGAGATGCAGCTCAACGATATCGACCTCGATACGCCGACCCCGCAGCACCCCATCTCCGCCCAGGGTCTTCGACCGGTGGTCGATGACTATCTGGCCAGGGGCACCAAATTGCAGATGGGGATGGTTTTTCCTGTATCCACCCATAACTACGAGTTGCGCTACTGGCTCGCCGCATCCGGCATTCACCCGGGCATGTATACCGCCACCGATATCGGCGGCCGCACCGATGCCGAGGTTGAGCTCTCCGTGACGCCCCCGCCCATGATGCCCACCGTGCTCGAAGCCGGTAATATTCAAGGCTATTGCGTCGGCGAGCCGTGGAACCAGCAGGCGGTGGCCAAGGGCATTGGCGTGCCTGTCGTCACCAATTATGAGATCTGGAAGAACAACCCGGAAAAGGTGTTCGGGGTGAGCAAGACCTGGGCCGATGCCAACCCCGCCACTCACATCGCCGTGGTCAAAGCGCTCATCCGCGCGGGGAAGTGGCTCGATGCCACGGACGCCGACGGCAGATTCCTCCATCGCGACGAAGCCGTGCGCATCCTCGCTCAGCCGAACTATGTCGGCGCGGACTACGACGTGATCAAAAACTCCATGACGGGCACGTTTACCTTCCAAAAGACCGATATTCAGGCGATGCCCGACTTCAACGTCTTCTTCAAATACCACGCTACGTATCCGTGGTATAGCGACGGCATCTGGTTCCTTACCCAGATGCGTCGCTGGGGGCAAATCACCGAAGCCAAACCCGCCTCGTGGTATTTGGAAACCGTCAAGGAGATCTACCTCCCCACCGTTTACCTCGCCGCCGCGAAACAGCTGCTCGACGAACACCAGATCGATTCCGGCGATGTGCCGTGGGAGACCGACGGTTTCAAACCCGTCACCACCGACTTCATCGATGGCAACGTCTACGATGCTCACGACCCGGTTGGCTACCTGAACAGCTTCAAAATCGGCAACAAAGACCAAGGCTAAGCAACCCAGAGCGCTCATCGGGGCGCGCCCCTTCATCCACGCCAACCAGGCCTTCGCTTTCCCGCCCTTTTTTCCTTCCGCCACCTTCTCGCGTCGCTGCCACCGACTCCATGAAATATAAAATCCTCAAGGGCCTCGATATCGCCGGCCTCCAAGTCTTCGATCCGGTTGTCCGGCTTTGCTATGGCGAAGAACCCGCCGTCCAAATCAAAAAGATCAGTCAGTTTATCGTCGTCCCGACGCTGACGTTTCTACTTTTCCTCCTGTTCTGGGACTTCGCTGGGCCGCGTCACACCACCAAGTCTGGCGAGGTGCCGACCCCTGCTGTCGTGGTCGATGCGGCGCGCGGTGTTTGGGTTTTTCATCAACGTGAAACCATCAAAGGCGAGGATCTCCTGCGTAGTGGCGAGGATCGCCTGACCGCTCTCGCCGCAGTCGACGCCCGGCTCGCCGCACTCACTCCTCTCGCCGCCACCTCCGCCGAAGAACTTAAGGCCGTCGAAGCCGAAGCGCGTGCCCACTTGATCGATACGACCGCCGATCTCAACGCAGCCTACCGCGCCAAACGGCTCGAGTATCGCGACGCGGCCAATGCTCGCGCTGCCGCGCTCAAAACCCAAGCCGCCTTGTTGGTGGAGAACGGCACGGCCGACCGCACTGCGTTGCTGACCGCCGTCGAGGCCGACAAGATGGCCACCGCCCGCGAGAACGCCGAAATCCAAACACTGCGCGATCAGCGTTCCGCCTTGGAGAACGCCAAATATCCGCCCCTGATTTCCGCTCGTCAAAAAAGCAATGCCCTCGCCGAGGAGCTCCAGTTCCTGCGCAAGCGGCGCGACTTTCTCACGGCCGAAAACCGCGAACTCATGCTGGTCGATGCCAACGCCAAGTTGGCTGAACTCCAAACCGACCTTGCCTCCGCCACCGATGCCTCGGCCGCAGTCACCGCCGCCAACGCCATCGAACAGCAGCGCGAAACCATCGCGACCCTGGCCAGCGCCTCCTACTCGAAACCATGGACGCTTCCCGCGCAGATCGACCGCTCCGTGCGCTGCGTGATAATTGGCTTTCTGGTCGCTTCGGCCCTCGCCATCCCGATCGGCATCCTTTGCGGCCTTAGCCCGATTTTCATGGCGGCGATGACCCCGCTCATCTCCCTCTTCAAGCCGGTGTCGCCCATCGTTTGGCTGCCCATCATCTTCATTATTGTGGGCGGGTTCATCCCAGATCCGTCGAACTCCGCGGTCCTCCGATTTATCGACTACATTCCCGGCCTTAGCGGTATGGATGTGAATCCGGCCTTCATCGCGTCAGCGCTCACCGTGACGATGTGCTCCCTCTGGCCGACGCTCGTTAATACCGCTCTCGGCGTCGCTTCGATCGACAAGGATCACCTTAACGTCGCCCGGGTGCTCCGTCTCGGCTTCGTCGCGCAGCTCTTCAAAATCGTCATTCCGTCCGCGCTGCCGCTGATGTTCACCGGCCTGCGTATCTCGCTCGGTGTAGGTTGGATGGTGCTCATCGCCGGCGAACTTCTCTCGTCGAGCGAGGGCATCGGCAAGTTCGTCTGGGACATGTTTAACAACGGTTCCTCCCAAACGTTTGCGCAGATGTTCGTGGTCGTATTCGTGGTCGGTATCATCGGCCTTCTGTTCGATCGCATCATGATCGTCCTTCAACGCTTAGTGTCGTTCGATGGCGCCCCGACCGCGATCTGAGCCATGGCCTTCCTTGAACTCAATCATGTGGGCGTCGGCTTCGGTCCGTCGAACCGGCGCACCGAAGTGCTGGTCAACGTCAATCTGGCCGTCGAAGAGAACGAATTCGTCGCCATCATCGGCTTTTCCGGCAGCGGAAAATCGACGCTCATTAATTTGCTGGCCGGTCTCCAGGTCCCGGATACGGGGAAGGTCCTAATGGCCGGAGAATTGGTCCGTGAACCGGGTCCTGAGCGAGGCATCGTTTTCCAAAACTACTCGCTTCTCCCGTGGTTGAGCGTGACCGAAAACATCGAGCTCGCCGTCAAATCGGTTTTTCCCGATCAGACCAAGGCCGAACGTGCCGCCCACGTCGCCCGCTACATCGCGATGGTGAATCTCGCCCCGGCCGCCGCCAAGAAACCCGGCGAGCTCTCCGGCGGCATGCGCCAGCGGGTTTCCCTGGCGCGCACGCTCTCAATGCAGCCTGAGGTGCTGTTGCTCGACGAACCGCTCTCCGCCCTTGATGCGCTCACCCGGGCCAACCTTCAGGACGAGATTACCCGCATCTGGGAACAAGATCGCCGCACCGTCGTGCTGATTACCAACGACGTCGACGAGGCCCTGCTGTTGGCCGACCGCGTCATTCCTCTCACCATGGGACCGGGCGCCACGCTCGCGACCTCGTTTGCCGTGACGCTTGACCGCCCGCGTGACCGCACCGCGCTGAACCACGACGCCGGGTTCAAGCACCTGAAGGCCGAAATCACCAACTACCTGCTCGGGCTCAATCGGGAGGCGCAGGCGCTTCGCGTCACGACTCCCCTCGCCATGCCGAACGTTCTTCCGGCCGACTTTTCCACTGGCGCCCGCCAGCTGCCGCGCGCCATCACGCGCCGACAACTCGCCGAGGCCAACGCCATCCATAACGCCAAAGACGACTCCTCCTCCGCATGAAAGCCGAACGCTACCTCGAAATCAGCCGTCTCGTAAAAGCCTACCCGAATCCATTCGGCGCCGAGGTCAAAGTCGTCGACGGTTTCGACCTGCAGGTCCGGCAAGGTGAATTCATTTCCATCATCGGCCACTCGGGTTGCGGGAAATCGACCGTGCTCACCATGGTCGCCGGGCTCAACGCGATCAGCGAAGGCGGCATCATCGTGGATGGCCGCGAAATCTCCGGACCGGCCCCTGACCGTGCCGTCGTCTTCCAAGCGCCTTGCCTGCTCCCATGGCTTACTGCCGCGGGCAACGTCATGCTCGGTGTGAAAGAGGTCTACCCGCACGCGACCAAAGCCGAGCGCAAGGAAATCGTCGCCTACGCGCTCGCGGCCGTCAGCCTCGATGCCGCCATGGACAAGTATCCGCGCGAGATGTCCGGCGGCATGCAACAACGCGTTGGCATCGCTCGTGCCATCGCCTTGAAGCCCAAGATCCTGCTCCTCGACGAACCGTTCGGCCGGCTCGATTCCCTCACTCGCATGGAACTGCAGGACATCATCCTCGGCGTGCTCAACCGCGATCACATCACGACGCTGCTGATCACGCATGACGTGGACGAGGCCGTCTACATGTCCGACCGCGTTTGCATGATGACCAATGGTCCCGGTGCCCACGTGGGCGAACTCATGGCCATCGACTTTCCGCGTCCCCGCGAACGCACCGCCATGATGAGCGACGATCGTTTTTTCAGCTATCGCGAACGCCTCCTCACGTTCTTGGACGAGTGCGAGCATCTCAAGGCCACCGGCCAAACGCGCGTCCCAAAATCCGCCTGATCCCCTTCCCTTTATTTTCAAGACCGGCTGCACCCGTGTTCCTGACCCACACCAACACCCACCGCGGTCCCTGACCGCACCAAGCCAGCCTGCGTCATGCGTCTCCTCTCACACCTTATTCCCCTCGCCGTTCTTGCGGCCACCGTTTCGGCCCAGTCCGACCACGCCTTCACCGAGGCCATTGCCAACGGCAAGGTTTCGTTCAACCTCCGCCCCCGTTTCGAACACGTCGAGCAGAGCAACTTGGCCAAGGACGCCAACGCGCTCACGCTGCGCACCGCCCTCGGCTTCACCACCGCGCCGATCAATGGATTCAAGGCGTCCATCGAAGCCGAAAACGTCTCCAGCCCCGATCCCGACGCCTACAATCAGGCCGGCATCAACCCGGGCGGTGCGGGTCGTCCCGCCGTCGCCGACCCTGTTGGCACCGAAATGACGCAGGCCTACCTCAACTACGCCAATGGTCCGACTTCGGTGACCGTGGGGCGTCAGATGATCGTCCTCGATAACGCCCGTTTCGTCGGCAACGTCGGCTGGCGGCAGAATTTTCAGACGTTCGACGCCGCCACCGTTAAGATCAGCCCGGCAGACAAAGTGGCTGTCACCTACGCCTACGTTGATCGCGTCAATCGCATCTTCGGCAACAAGAGCACACAGGGCAACTGGGACTCCAGCTCGCATCTGCTGAATGTCAGCACCAGCGCCCGGCCGATCGGCACGCTCACGGCTTACGCCTACCTGCTCGACTTCGCCACCGCCGCCGCCAACTCCTGCGCCACCTACGGTGCCAGTCTGACGGGCACGGCTCCCGTCTCCGCCACGGTGAAGGTGTCCTACCGGGCTGAATACGCCATCCAGCGCGACTACGCCGACAATCCCACCGGCTACGACACCGACTACTACGTCCTGGAGATCGGCGCCGCCTTCCAGCCCGTCACCATTGCCCTCGGCTACGAAGTGCTCGGCTCAGATAACGGCGTCGGCTTCAAGACCCCGCTCGCCACGCTGCACGCCTTCAACGGCTGGGCGGATCTCTTCCTGGGAACCCCGGGCACCGGCCTCGAAGACAGTTACGTCAAGGTCGCCGCGAAGCTACCGGCCAAGATCGGTTTGCTCGCCTTTTACCACGACTTCTCCGCATCCACCGGGGGCGCTAACTACGGCACCGAAATCGACTTCCAAGCCGTGCGACCGATTACCAAGAACCTGACCGCGCTCGCCAAGTTCGCCTCCTTCAACGGCGAAGGCGCCCGTCCCGACGTCGACAAATTCTGGGTCCAACTCGACTTCAAATACTAAGCCGTCGCTCCGGCACCGGGCCGCGCCTCGCGGGCGAACCCGGTGCCGTCGGCGAGAAAACCTGCTGCACCATGTCTTCTCTCCAATCTCCTGATTCCGTTCCTTTTTCCGCCGCCCAAAAAGAATACCTGCAAGGATTCATGGCCGGTGCGATGCAAAGCCTGCCGACCGCATTCGTCGGCCTCACGGCCGCCGGTCAACTCACCGGCGACGCCGCCACCGCCACGACCGGCAACCTCGGCGCCGCCCCGGCCGAGGACACGGTCTTTGGCACGCCCATCGAGGACCTCTGCAAACCGGAACTCTGGAAGCACGAGCAAAACGGGCTCGATATCTGGGAGAAGCTGGTCGAGCACGCCGAGGCGGATCGTTTCCCCACCGAGGCGGACTGCTTTCGCTTCAAATTCTTCGGCCTCTTTCACGTCGCCCCGGCGCAAGACAGTTTCATGATCCGCCTGCGCATTCCCGCCGGCATTGTCACCACCACCCAACTACGCGGCCTCGCGTCCCTCGCCGACGACCTTGGCAACGGCCGTATCGACATCACGACGCGGGCCAACTTTCAGCTTCGCGAGTTCAAGCCGCGAGACATCGTCAAGGTCCTTACCCGCGTCACCGACCTCGGTCTCACGTCGAAGGGTTCCGGTGCCGACAACATTCGTAACATCACCGCGACCCCCACCGCCGGCTTCGACCGCACGGAAATTCTGGACGTCCGTCCCTACGCCCAAGCGGTCCATCACTTCATTCTCAACCATCGCGACCTCTACGGACTACCGCGCAAGTTCAACATTGCCTTCGACGGCGGCGGCAGCATTTCCGCCGCGGCCGACACCAACGATATTGGTTTCTTCGCCGTGCGCGTCGGCGAAAACGTGCCCGCCATCCCGCCCGGTGTCTACTTCCGCGTCGCGCTCGGCGGCATCACCGGCCACAAGGACTTTGCCCGCGATACGGGCTTGCTCATCAAACCGACCGAAGCCGTCGCAGTCGCCGCTGCCATGGTCCGGGTATTCGCCGAGCACGGTGATCGCACGAATCGCAAGAAGGCCCGACTCAAATACCTGCTAGACAAGTGGGGGTTCGATACGTTCATCGAGAAGACGGCCGCCAAGCTGGCCTTCCCGCTCGAGCGCTTACCGCTTGAGGCCTGCGCCCCCCGTCACCCTGTGGTGAAGCACGCGCACATCGGGGTTTACCGCCAGTCCCAACGCGGGCTCAATTACATCGGTCCGGTGGTCCCCGTGGGGCGATTGGAGTCCGGCCAGGCGCGCCGCGTCGCCGACTTGGCCGACCATTTCGGCCAAGGCGAGATCCGCCTCACCGTTTGGCAGAATCTCCTCCTGCCTCATATCTCCGACGCCTTCACCAGCACGGTCGAGCGCAGCCTCGAACGCATAGGCCTCACGACAAAACCGTCCAACATCGCTGGCTGCGTTATCGCCTGCACGGGTAGCAAGGGCTGCAAATACGCCGCCGCCGACACGAAGGGACACGCCCTGACCCTCGCGAAGCACCTCCGCCAGAAGACGGCGATCGATCTCCCGATCAATATCCACCTGACCGGCTGCGCCCACTCCTGCGCTCAACATTACTGCGGAGATATCGGCGGCATCGGCACCAAATTGAAGGATGGCCGCGAAGGTTATCACGTCGTCCTTGGCGGCGGCATGGATGACGAGCAGGGCATCGCTCGCGAGATCTTTAAAGGCGTCGGCCATGACGAACTTCCCGCCCTCGTCGATCGAATCGTCGCAACGTATCAACAATCCCACGACAGCGGAGAGACTTTCGTCCAGTGGACTCGACGCCACTCGGTCGGCGAACTCCAGGAACGTTTCGCCGCCCGAACCTAGATTCACCGCCGCTCAATTTTTCATCTCTCATGCCCGCCGCTCTCGTTCCCTCCATTCCTGACAACGCGCCGTTTTCGCCCGAGCAACGCGCGTGGCTCAATGGCTTTCTCGCCGGGCTCTTCTCCCGCCATCCCTCGGAAGGGCCCCAGGGCGCACCCGCGGAAACGGCAGTCCCGTTGCAGGCGCTCAGCATCGTGTGGGGATCACAAACCGGCACGGCCGAGTCGCTCGCCAAGCACGCCGCCAAAGCTGCCGGCCAACGCGGGTTCGCCGCAACCGTGCTCGATATGAACGACGTCACGCTCGCCGCGCTCGCCGAGATGTCGGCCCTGCTTATTATCACGAGCACCTACGGGGATGGCGAGCCGCCGGACAACGCGAAGGCGCTTTACGATGCTTTACTTGCGCGCGGCGCGGCGCGGCTGCCGGCCTCGCTCCGCTACAGCGTTTGTGCCCTCGGCGACTCGAACTACGAGCTGTTCTGCCAATGCGGCAAAGTCATCGACGAGGCACTCGGACGACTCGGCGCCTCCTGCGCCACCCCGCGCGTCGACTGCGATGTCGATTACGATGATCCCTTCGCCCACTGGCTCGAAACTTCGCTTACCGCACTCCAAGCGGGGCGTGACACGGCCTCTCCCATTCCATCGGTTCCCGCCGCTCCCCTGCCGGAAGCCACCCCTGCTTACGGCAAAAAGAATCCCTTCCCCGCCTCCGTGCTCACGGTGCGCAAGCTCAACGGAAACGGCTCGTCCAAGGAGGTTAATCATGTTGAGTTTTCGCTCGCCGGTTCCGGCCTTAGCTACGAAGCCGGTGATGCACTCGGCGTCCGGCCGCAGAACTGCCCGGAGCTCGTGAACGACGTCCTCGCGCTCCTTGGTTGCGACGGCGAAGAGGCCGTGCCGACGCCCGATGGCGACAAGCCACTACGCACCGCCCTCACGATTGACTTCGATCTCGGCAAGCCATCCGCCGCGCTGCTGGCCCTTTGTGGCGTGGCTGCCGAGATGCCTTGTCCGCATGTCGTCGACACGCTCGCGTTCGCCTCGGCGAAACCCACGCCGGTCGCCTTCGCCGCCACTTTGCGCAAACTGCAACCGCGCCTCTACTCCATCTCCTCAAGTCCGAAAGCCCACCCGGATCACGTTCACCTCACCGTGGGCACCGTGCGTTACGATCTCGCTGGTCGCGCGCGAAAAGGAGTCTGCTCCACCTTCCTCGCCGAACGCGGCCTTGCGGCCGGGACCGTGGGGGTTTTCGTTCATACCAACCAAGGGTTCCGCCCGCCCGCTGATCCCGCGGCGCCGATGATCATGATCGGCCCCGGCACCGGGATCGCCCCCTTTCGGGCCTTCCTGGAGGAGCGCGCGGCCACTTCCGCCAGTGGGAAAAACTGGCTCTTCTTCGGCGATCAACACGCGGCAAGCGACTTTCTCTATCGCGAACAGCTTGAAGGCTGGCAGGCGTCCGGCTTACTCACCCGGCTCGATGTCGCGTTCTCCCGCGATCAAGCGGCCAAAGTCTACGTGCAGGACCGCATGCGCGAGAACGCCGGCGAACTCTGGACATGGCTCGAATCCGGGGCGCACCTCTACGTCTGCGGAGACGCCAAACGCATGGCCAAAGACGTCGACGCGGCGTTGCACGAGATCGCCGTTGCCCAAGGCGGCTTAAGTCCCGCGGCCGCCACCGACTACGTCAACGCGCTTAAAACCGCCAAACGTTACGCCCGCGACGTATATTGATCGATGGTCGCTCGCGCTTCGAATCCCATGTTCGCGCTCGTTGAGGAACTCCTCGCCGAACAGCAGACGCTGCAGACGCCCGTCGCGCGTTTCTCGATTCACCACGATTCGGAACCCGCGCTCGCCACCGTCTACCGCGACCTCATTCCCCTGAGTGTTCCGGGCGTGGGCGAACAATACGCGTTCGAGGTCGAGCTCGACTCCTGTTCAGGCTGCAAATCCTGTGTATCCGGTTGCCACTCACTAAACGGGCTCGACGAACACGAGACGTGGCGCGACGTCGGATTCATCACCGGCGGTGATGCGGCCAATCCTTTCCTGCAGACGATTACCAGCGCCTGCCATCACTGCGCCGATCCGGCCTGCATGAATGGCTGCCCCGTGCTCGCCTACGAGAAGGATCCGATCACGGGGATCGTGCGACACCTGGATGACCAATGCATCGGCTGCAGCTATTGTATCCTGAAATGCCCGTATGACGTGCCCAAATTTTCCGAACGGCTCGGCATCGTGCGCAAATGTGACATGTGCCACGGTCGCCTCAGCGAAGGCGAGGCGCCAGCCTGCGTGCAAGCCTGTCCGACGCAGGCGATTCGCATCGTGACCGTGCCGGTCGCGGCGCGCAGCGCCGACACTGCGTCCTTTCTCGCCGCCGCCCCTGATCCGGCCTACACGCAGCCGACGACGCGTTACGTTTCCAAGCGTGGCCTTCCATTCAACACCAAGGCCGCCGACCGCGGCGCGCTGCGAGTCCAACACGCGCACTGGGCGCTGATCTTTTTACTCGTGCTGACCCAGGCGGGTTATGGGTTGCTGCTGGGCGGCGAGGCTGTCTGGACAGGACGGATACTCATTCTGCTCGGCCTGGCGGCCAGCGGTGCTCATCTCGGTCAACCCCTGCGCGCGTGGCGCATTTTCCTCGGCTGGCGGCGGTCGTGGCTCAGCCGCGAAGCCATGCTGTTCGGCGCATCGGCCGGCGCGCTGGGTGCTGGTTTTACGTTGCAATTCCCATTGTTCGAACGCCTCGGACTTCCCGCCGAAATCGCCGCCCTACTTGAAGTCGTGGGTCTCGCGCTCGGGATGGCGGGCGTGGGCTGTTCGATCATGATCTACGTCGACACACACCGCCAGTCCTGGGCGTGGCCGGCGTCCAGTTTGCGCATGGCCGGGACGTTTACCATCGCTGCATTGGCGTTCATGGCGCCCTGGGCAGCAGGCTCGGCTTTGTTCCTCAAGCTCGCCGGCGAGTTGCTCACCGTCCGCTCGGCCGGGCTCACCGGCCGGCTCCAATGTGGTCCTTTGCGTCCCGTCACGTGGGTCCGCTTCGGGGTCGGTCTCGCCGCGGTTTTCGCCTTTGCCCTGTCGGCGCCGGCCGCTGGCACGGCCCTCTTTCTTCTCGGCGAATTCGCGGAGCGTTACCTCTACTTTACCAGCGTCGATTCTCCCAAGATGCCCGGCGTGTCCAGCACATGAATACGACGAATCTGGCCAACCTTTTGCGGGCCCGCACCGGGCCGATGACGTCCGAGCTTGTGCAGAAGCCCGGCAGCTTCGGTCTCGGGCGGGTCCCGCAAACCCTTTTGCCGGTCTCAACCGCGCGCTCCATCTGTGGTTTTTGCGCCACGGGCTGCGGTCTTAAAATCCATCTGAATGCGGCGGGAGAAGCGGTCAATCTGTCGCCCGATACCGACTACCCGGTCAACCTCGGCATGGCTTGCCCCAAAGGGTGGGAGGCGCTCGCGCCGCTCGACGCGAGCGACCGCGGCACGGTGCCGTTGTTGCGTAGCCGAACCACCGGAAAACTGGAACCCACCACCTGGACCGATGCGATGACCGCTTTTGTTGGCGGGTTTAAGGGCGTTCAAGAGCGCCACGGCACGGAGTCGATCGCCTTTCTTTCGACCGGACAGATCCCGACCGAAGAAATGGCCTTCCTCGGCTCCCTCTTCAAATTCGGCATGAACGGGGTCCATGGGGACAGCAACACGCGGCAGTGCATGGCCACGGCGCACGTCGCTTACAAACAGGCCTTCGGCTTCGATGCCCCGCCCTACACCTACCGCGATTTTGAGGAGGGCGATGTGTTGGTCTTCGTCGGGGCGAATCCTGCCATTGCCCATCCGATCATGTGGCAGCGCGTGATGCGCAACCCCCACTCACCCCAAATCGTGGTGATCGATCCACGGCGGACCGAAACGGCGATGCTCGCGACCACGCACGTCGCCATCCAGCCCAAGGGCGACCTGTGGTTACTCTATGGGACCGCCCATTTGCTCGCGACCTCGGGTCGCGTCGACCGACGCTTCATTGAAGCGCACACCGATGACTATGCAGAGTTCGCCGCGTTCTTGCAGGACTACCCGCCGGATCGTTGCGCTCGCGAGGCCGGCGTTTCGGTGGCTGAGATCGTTAATCTGGCCGATCTGATCGCACGAGGCCGAGCGGTCTCATTCTGGTGGACGATGGGCGTCAATCAGGGCCATCAATCCACGCGCATCGCGCAGGCATTGATCAATCTCGCCCTCATGACGGGCAACATCGGGCGCCCTGGCACCGGCGCCAATTCGATCACCGGACAATGCAACGCGATGGGCTCGCGCCTCTTTGGCAACACGACCTCGCTGCTCGGTGGGCGCAAGTTCGACAATGAAGCCGACCGGGCCGAAGTGGCTTCCATTTTGGGCATCCCGGTGGGCGCTATCCCCACCACGGAATCACTCGCTTACGACCAAATCATCGATGGCATCGAGACCGGCTCGATCCGGGGACTATGGGTCATCGCGACGAACCCGGCCCACTCTTGGATCAATCACGACCGCCTCAAGGTGCTCCGCGATAAACTGGAATTTCTCGTCGTGCAGGACATGTATGCCACGACCGAGACAGCGCAGT
Organism: uncultured Opitutaceae bacterium; assembly: GCA_963974355.1. GTDB lineage: Bacteria > Verrucomicrobiota > Verrucomicrobiia > Opitutales > Opitutaceae > Actomonas. Next base: position 2,839 of record CAXBDS010000051.1, on the reverse strand, counting down.
GGGCCGACCTGTTTTTGCCGGCCGCCGGTTGGGGGGAAAAGGACGGCACATTCATCAACTCGGAACGCCGTATCGGCGTAACCCGCAAAGTCGCCCGCGCGCCCGGATCGGCCCTGACGGACTTCGCCATTTTTCGTCTCATCGCCGAGGCTTGGGGGTGTGCTGATCGGTTTACACAATGGTCGTCACCTGAAGCCGCCTTTCGCCTCTTGGCCCAACTATCGCGAAATCGTCCGTGTGATTTTTCAGGGATCGATAGCTACGCGACCCTCGACAGGGCCGGCGGCATCCAGTGGCCCTGTCGGGCTGTCGAAGTGGCCGCGCTGGTTCATCCTGCCCACGTGCCGTTGGCCAAACCGACGCTCGATCCGCAACCCGCAACGCTGCAGGAGAGGCGTCTTTTTGCGGATGGCCACTTCTTCACGGAGAACGGGCGAGCCCGATTCTTCTTCGATCCACCGGTGGCTCCGCCTGAGTCTCCAGACGACGAATACCCGTTATGGCTCAATACGGGCCGCGGTTCCTCGGCCCAATGGCACACCCTTTCGCGGACCAATAAAAGCGCCGTGCTGCGCAAGCTCGCGCCCACCTCCCTCTATGCGGAAATCAGTCCGGCCGACGCCGAGAAACTCGCCCTGTGCACCGGCGACGCGGTGGCGGTTGCTTCCCGCCGGGGAAGGGTGGTAGCCGACGTGCTGATCACCCCCACCATGCCCGCCGGACAGATCTTTCTGCCGATGCACTTTCCGAGCGTGAACCGGCTCACCTTTCCCGCGTTTGATCCTCACTCTCGGCAACCGAGTTACAAGGCTTGCGCGGTTCAGTTAAAAAGGATCCGGGCGTAAAATTTCCCGGTTTGTCACGCCGCGGAGGTTGCCTCGGGGCGACTCGGATATCTGCATCGAGCGATGCGTTTTAAGGTCCTCGCTCTGCTCGCGGCACTGGCAGTCGTCGGGTCGTTGGCGGCCAAGCCGGTCACGATATTAGTTTCGATTGATGGCTGCCGCTGGGATTATCCCGAACTGCATCAGGCGACTTTCCTGCAGGAACTCGCCGCCAGCGGCACGCGGGTGGAACGCCTTGTTCCCTCCTACCCCAGCAAAACATTTCCCAATCACTACACGTTGGTGACCGGTCTGCGTCCGTCGGAACACGGAATCATTCAAAACAAATTCTACGATCACGGCTTCGACGCTTGGTTCGCCATCGGCGACGATCCGGCCGCCCGTGAAGGCCGCTGGTGGGGCGGCGAGCCGATTTGGAACACCATTGAACGTCAGGGGGGGACCGCCGCCTGCATGTTCTGGCCGGGATCGGAGGCGCCCATCAACGACCGCTACCCGAGCGAGTGGCTGCCCTATGACCATAAGTTGCCCAATGACGCGCGTATCGATCAAGTCGTGACATGGGTGATCGCGCCCAACTCCCCGGATCTGGTCACGCTCTACTTTTCTGCCGTCGATAGTGCCGGGCACGATTTCGGCCCGGAGTCTCCCCAGACCCGTGATGCCCTCCTTGCGATCGATGCAGCGCTGCGCACGCTCCGGGATCGTTTAATCGAGACCGGACGCTGGTCGGAAACGACCCTCATCATCACCGCCGATCACGGCATGACGCCGGTGAGTGGCGACCGCATTGTGGAACTCGAGGAGCTGCTTGATCTGGACGACGTGACGATTGATTTTTCGGGAGCGTGCACGGGATTGATGCTCCTCCATCCCGAAGCCGCGACGCACATCGCCGCAGCGATTAATCGGTTGGGCAAACCTATCCGCGCCTACGCCAAAGCCGACGTGCCGGCGCGCCTCCATTTTTCCAACAACGCCCGTATTCCGGATATCGTGATCATTCCGGAGCTGGGCTGGCGCGTGTTCACGCACAAAGATGCGGAAAAGCGGCGAATCGACGGCTGGGCGGACGGTGGCGACCACGGGTTTGATCCAGTCGCCCCGGATATGTCGGCCATCTTCATCGTCGCCGGGCCCGGCATCGAAGCTGGCAAGGTGGTGCCGCCGACTGAGAATATTCACGTCTATAATCTGCTTTGCGCGCTCTCGCACGTGAAGCCCGCGCCTAACTCCGGCGATCTGCGCTTGGCGGAAGCAGTGCTCCCGGTGCGCGCCCGCCGCTAGCCGGTCAGGCGCGTCAATCGGCGCGGCTGCGTCGCCAATCCTTCAATTCGAGCTGCAGCAGCTTGCGGTCATTAAAATAGTTCCAGCGCAACTCGACCGCCATGTCGATGGGCTCGCCGGCGGGCGGCAGATGGTCAGCCATCTTCCACGCAACGCCGAAGAGACGGCGACCGCGGCTATCTTCGAATGCGAAGCGGAAGTGGACGCTTTTGAACACATCCGGACGTTTCTTCAGCACCACGCCGCGCAGACCGAAAACCGGTTCCGGGTTGCCTTGGCCGAACGGATGCAATGTCTCCAACTCGTCCATCAAACGATTGCCGATTTCCTCCGGTTGAATCCAGGCGGAGATGCCTAATTCCCGCTCGTCGATGTCCTTGCCGGCGCTGGCTTGCACCCCGTCGCGGAAAGCGACCCGAAAGGCGTCCAATTTCGTCTTCTCCAACGCGATACCTACGGCCATCGGGTGTCCGCCCCAACTCGTGAGGTGCTCGGCACAGCCGCCCAAGACCTCGACGAGATTAACGCCTTCGACGCTGCGCCCCGAGCCTTTGGCTAGATCGCCCTCGTTGCCGAGAACGGCGCACGGCCGGTTGTATTTCCGAGAAACGCGGCCCGCGACGATGCCGACGACGCCCGGATGCCAATTTTCGCCGAATAAGACGATGCCGGGCCAGTTCGCGTAGTCGCGCTCGATCATCTCTTCC
>CAXBDS010000050.1:0-28402 GCA_963974355.1 uncultured Opitutaceae bacterium | reverse complement strand
CGTCGAGCGTCTCGCGGCCGGCCACGTGGCGTGGGCCGAGCACGTCGGCGCGAAGCGCTGACCACGCCGAGCGCCTGCAAGCAGGCGGCCTACAGGGCGAAAGCACCGTCGCGACGTCGCCCTCATCGAGGGTCGAACGCAACTGGATCAGTTAAAGCGAACCCGTAGTCTTTTGGTGGGCACGGTTTGATCCGCGCTCCGGCAGCAACTGGCGCTTTCGCGGGGCCTAAAGCCCCGCCTACGTAACGACTTTCTTAGCGCAGGGAGGCTGGGGTTCTGCTTTACCACTCACAAAAAAGCAGCGGGCGAATCGCTTCGCCCGCCGCGCACAACCCAAGTATCGGATCTAATCAGAATTCGAAGTTGGCCGTGAGGCGGAAGCTGCGCGGATCGCGCACCTTCAGACGCCAAGGCGTGCCGTCGTCGCGGTAGCGGGTGATGATCGGATCCGTGTCGTCGAGGGCGTTGTTCACATTCAGCTGCACCTTGAAGGATTTGAAGAACAGGAAGTTGCCCATCTCGTAACCGAGGAGGAAATCGGTCTCGCTGTAGGAGTTGCCGTATTGGATGTCACCCGTGCCGCTCACGCCGGCCACGAGCTTGCTGTTGTGGCGCACGCCGCCGCCCACAAACACACCCTTCAGGAGGCCGTCGCGGAAGGTGTAGCGGGTGAAAACGCTGACCTTTTCCCGACGATTGCCCGGCAGCGCGCGACCTTCGAGGCCTTTGCTGTCCTCGAGTTCCTCGGCGAACTCCGCCATGTTTTCGGCGATCGTCTGACCGTTGTTGCGGGCCGTGGCCACCGAGCGATCATAAGCGGAGAGGAAGGTTTGGAACTCCTCGAACCACTGCGAAACCTCCGGCGCGATGTTGGTCTCGAAGCCATCGGTGATCGAGTAGTTAAGATTGAGGCGCCAGTTCCGGGTCGGGTTCGCCGTGAGGTTCAGCTCGTAGCCTTCGACGCGGCGGGTGAAGGTCGCGCCATTGGAATCGAGGCGGCGCGCATCAGCGGCGGAGTCCGTAATCTGGCCGGAACTGACCAGCGCATCGAGGATGTCGCGGGCATAAACGGTCGGGTTGTTGGCGTTGCCGCCGAAGCGGAAGTCGTGGCCGTTGATGATGTCAGTGAAGAAGTAGGCAACGCGGGCCGAGAGCTTGCCCTCGATGAGGTCGAAGGAGAAGCCCATGTCGGTGCCTTGACCTTCGGGGCTGTCGGCCGGACCGGAATCGGGCAGGATGCGCACGCCGGTGTTGGGCAGCGAGAAGTTGGTCGAGTAGTTGTAGAAGACCGACAGGTTGCTGGTCACGTGGCCGACGACACCATAGGTTTTCGTCACGCCGGAGTAGGAGTAATCCTGCGGGTCGTTCTTGTCGCCGATGATTTCGTTGACCACACCGCCGGCGGAGCCGTCGTTGCGGATCTGCGGATACGTGGTGAAGTCGAGCTCGTCCTTGCGCAGACCGAAACCGACGATCACACGGCCGTCGAAGTAACGGGCCTGACCGCCGATGAGCGCGGTCATCTGCTCTTCCGGCACGTCGGTCGCAAGGCTTTGGTTCACCCAGCCGGAGTAAACTTGGGTCCCGTTGATATTCGTCGCCGGAATCAGGCCCGTGGTCGCCGGGCCGGGCACCCAGTAGGTGCTCCAGTCGCCCTCGGTGAAGTAGGCGCGGCGGTAAACACGGGTGCCGCTGTTGGCGGGGTTGTTGGCGCTGCCGAAGGCCGCGATCGGACCGGCGGCGCTGTCCTTGAGGAAGTTTTCGCGCTGCTGCTGTTGGAAGAAGTAGCGGTCCTCGTATTCGCCCATGACGGCGAAGCGGTAGTTGCCCCACTTGCCGTAATCGAGCTCGGTGGACAGGCTCAGGCGCACGTTGTCGGACTCGTAATTGGAGACCATGCGGCCCCACTGGCCATCGATGTAGTAGCCCTGGTAGTTCGGGTTGGCAACGCCGCCGGCCAAGGTCGGTGCGAGGTCGACATATAGCGTGGCACCGTCGCTGGCCCCGATCGCGAGAATGTTGCTTTCCTGGTCGTTACGCTGGCGGTTGTAGGCGAGCTCAAGGAACGTGTTTTGGCCGAGCCGTTGTTCGACGAAGGCGCTGAAGGCTTCGAAGTCCCCGGTGCGGGTCTGGCTGGGGCCGCCGGTGTTGATCGTCGGGCTGGCGTATTGGGAATCACCGAGCGCGTTGTTCTGACCGTTGGCCTGATTGGTGTGCAGCTGACGGTTCACATCGTAGACCGTGCCGGTGGACGTGTTGAAAATCTGACGCGAGCCGCTGTAAGCCACAACGGTGGGATCGCTGGAGGCCGTGGGTTTCCCGGCGGCGAGCCAGTCGGTGAACCCGTCGAGGATGTTGATCGTGCGCGCCACGACTTCGTCGACATTGCCCTTCTCGAACTCCGCCCGGATGGACGTGTTGGGGAACGGCTGGAACTGCAGCGCGAGGTGACCGCGCACGGACTCCTCCATCTCGTGTTCACGGTAGCCGTCGCCGTCATCGTAGGCGGCGTTGAAACGCACGGCGAACTTGTCGTTGAAAGAGCTCTGGTTGACGTCGATCGTGCCGCGGATGCGGTTGTAGGAGCCGACCATGGCCGAGCCCTTGACGAAGTCGCGGCGAAGCACGGCGCGCTTTGTCATGGTATTGATGATACCGCCCGCGGAACCGACGCCAAAGAGGATGGAGTTGGGGCCGCGCTGCTCCTCGATGCGATCGATGTTGTAGGAGTCGTTCGGCATGCGCCACGGGAAGTAGTTGCGCGTGACGGTGGCCTTGATGCCGCGCACGCGGAAATTGGTGAAGAACTCGAACGTGGAGTTGTCGTTGGGCGAGCCACCGGCCGACGTGTCGTCGTTCATGTCGACCTGCACGTTATTGGCGTAGGCCATCGCGTCCTCGAGATTCACGGCGCCGAGGTCATCGAGGAACTCCTTTGTCATCACAGAGATCGACGCGGCGGTGTCCTTCAAAGGCGTGTTGAGGCGACTGCCGGCGAGCGAGTTGGTGGCCACGTAGCCGACATCGGCGTCGGTGCTCACTTCGAAGGGACTGAGCGAGACGACGTCATCCTCGCGCCGAGTGGAATCGTCGGAGGTCGTCTGGGCAAGAAGGCCGGAGGGGAAGATCAGGCTGGCGGAGCCGATGGTGGCGATCGCCAGAGCGATGGCAGGGAGTCGTCGCGAGGCGGCGGGAATGCCGGCGGGCGTTGTCTCCCGAATAGAGGATTTGGATGACATGGTGGTTAGGGTAAGCGACACCTCGGCAGCACGAGAACGAGCCAAACGATAAGTGAGATGAGAGCTGCCGGGGTAACGGGGTTGGTGAGTCGGGCGCATCGGTCGCCGATGCCGTCCGATGGGCATAGCTAATCCGATTTCCGAATTTCCCGAGCGATCCATCTGCAACTAACACAGTTTAAAAAGCAATAAACCCGGACCCGAATAAATCGGGCCCGGGTTCGCCGGACGGGTCTGTGGTGGGAAACGAAGAGCTAGAACGAGAAACGCGCCGTCAACCGATAGCTGCGCGGCTCGCGGATCTTCCAACGCCACGGCGAGCCGTCATCCCGGAAGCGCGTGACGATTGGGTCGGTGTCGTCGAAGAGATTCTTCACGTTAAGCTGAACCTGCAGCTTCTTGAAGACCCAGATTTTGCCGAAATCGTAGCCGATCAGGCCTTCGCCTTCACCGTAACTGTTGCCATATTGGATTTCGTCGTTCCCGCCGACCCCGGCGACGAGCTTGCTGTAGTAGCGGTAACCACCGCCGACGAAGAGCCCTTTCAAGGTGCCCTCGTGGAAGGTGTAACGCGTGAAGAACGAGGCCTTGTGGCGGCGGTTGCCCGGGAGCGCACGCCCGTCGAGACCGGTGCTGTCCTGCAGCTCGTAGCGAAACTCCTCAACGATGTCGTCGATGGTCGCCATGCCGTCGTTTCGCTCGGTGAGCACGGTGGTGTCGTAGGAACCGAGGAAGGTTTGAAACTCTTCAAACCATTGGGCGACTTCCGGAGCGATGTCGGTCTCGAACCCGTCCGTGATGGAGTAGTTCGCGCTGAGACGCCAGTTGCGCGTCGGGTTCGCCGTCAGGTTGAGCTCATAGCCCTCCACGCGGCGGGTGAAGGTCGCCCCGTTGGTCGTGATGCGCAGGGAGTCGGCCGTGGCTGAATCCAGCTGCTCCGATTCGACCAAAGCGTTGAGCGCCGCATCAGTGTAGACGGTCGGGTTGTTGTCACTGCCGCCAAAACGATAGTCGTGACCGTTCACGACGTCGGTCACGAAGTAGGCGACGCGGGCCGACAACTTGCCGTCGATGATATCGACCATGAAACCCATGTCGGTGCCCTGCCCTTCAGGGCTGTCCGCCGGACCGGAGTCAGGCAGGATGCGAATGTTACTGTTGGGTAGCGAGAAGTTGGTCGAGTAGTTGTAGAACAACGACACGTTCTTGGTCACGTGCCCGACGGCGCCGAGCGTCTTCGTCACTCCGGAATAGTTATAGTCCTGCGGGTCGCTGTAATCGCCGATCTTTTCCCGGTAGACGCCGGGCGAACCATCGACGCGCACCGGCTCGGAGGAGCGGATCTCCGGGTAAGTGGTGAAGTCCAGCTCGTCCTTCCGGATGCCAAGCCCGAGCACCAGTCGATTATCGAGGTAGTGTGCCTGCACGCCGAGCAGCGCGGTCTTCTGAATCTCCGGTGTATCCGTGGCGAGGTTCTGGTTGACCCAACCGGTGTAAACCTGAGTGCCGTCAATATCGCGGGCCGGCAGCAAGCCGGTGATGCTCGGCCCGGGAATGTAATACGAAGCCCAATCGCCCGGCGTGACGTAGGCGCGTCGGTAAACGCGGGTGCCGCCGTTGGCGGGATTGTTGGCGCTGCCAAACGCGGAGGTGGGACCGTTGGCGCTGTCCTTCAGAAAGCTCTCGCGCTGCTGCTGCTGGAAGAAGTAGCGGTCCTCGTATTCCGCCATGGCCGCGATCCGATAATCGCCCCAGGCTCCGAAGTCGAAACGTGTCGAGGCACTCAGGCGGATGTTGTCGGACTCGCTTTCGGAGACCATGCGGCCGTATTGGCCTTCGATATACAGGCGCTTGAAGTTGGGATTCGCGTCGCCGTTGGGCAGTGTCTCGTTCAGGTCGGCCTTGAGCGTAGCGCCGTCGGACGCGCCGATCGCGAGCACGTTGCTGACCTGGTCGGCCTCCTGGTGATTGTAGGCCAGTTCCAAATACGTGTTTTCGCCGATCCGCTGCTCGATAAACGCACTCAACGTCTCGAAATCGCCCGTGCGTAGCTGGCTCGGACCGCCGGTGTTGATCGTCTCGCTGGCGTATTCCGGATCGATGATGGAGTCGTTGCGACCATTTACCGTGTTGGAATAGTAGGTGCGATTGCGGTCGTAGACGGCGCCCGACGTGGTGTCATAGATCTGACGCGAACCGGAGTTGCGATACACCGACGGCGCGGAGGGATCCGTGGGCATGCCGGCCGCCACCCAGTCTGAAAACCCGTCAAGGATGTTGATCGTGCGGGCGACCACCTGGTCCTTGTAGCCCTTCTCGTATTCGACGCGGACGGTCGTGTTGTCGAACGGCCGCCAAGCGAGCGCGAGGTGGTTGCGGAAGGTCTCGTGGCCGGTGTGCTCGCGGTAGCCGTCGGCCTCGCTGTAAACCGAGTTGAGGCGAAGCGCGAAACGGTCATCGAGCACGGATTGGTTGATGTCGATCGTGCCCCGGTAGCTGTTGTAGGATCCCACCGTGACGGAACCGTCGATGAGATCACGGCCCAGCTTGGCCTTTTTTGTCATGGAGTTAATGATACCTCCGGCCGACCCGACGCCGAAGAGGATCGAGTTGGGCCCGCGCTGCTCCTCGATGCGCTCGATGTTGTAGGAATCGTTCGGCATGCGCCAAGGGAAGTAGTTGCGCGTGACGGTCGCCTTGATGCCGCGCACGCGGAAATTGGTGAAGAACTCGAAGGTCGAGTTGTCATTGGGCGAGCCGCCGGCCGAGGTGTTGTCGTTCATGTCGGGCTGAACGTTGTTGGCGTAGGCCATCGCATCCTCGAGATCGACGGCCGCGATGTCGTCGAGGAACTCCATGGTCATGACGGAGATCGACGCCGCGGTGTCCTTCAAGGGCGTGTTGAGGCGGCTGCCGGCAAGCGAGTTGGTGGCGACATAACCGACATCGGCTTCGGCGGAGACTTCGAACGGACTGAGATTAACCGGCTCGTCGCGACGCTCCGGATCGTCGCTGGAAACAGACTGGGCGGAAAGTTCGCCGACCAGCAGGAGAGTCGCACTGCCGAGCACGGCGAGCCGACTGATTGGGGGGGGTAGGTGCATAGAACGTTGCGTTAAGGTGGGAGCCAAAGGGCTCGGTTAGGCGGATCCCAAATCGTCCGCAGACACGGCACAGAGAAATCTCGGCGCGCAAATGCGGGCAACGAGTTGGGGAGAAAGCATCCGATTAATCCCCCCGATGCGCGGCGCGGGCCACCCCCCAAACCCTAACACAGTTTAATTGCCGGACGGCTTCCCGCCACCGCAGGTCCCCGTGACCTCAACCCCGTCCCGTCAAAACGCCGGCCGGGGCCGGGCGCAGCGTGGTGCCCTCCACCCAGCGGCCTTCCACGAGCAGGCGCTGCGGCGACGGCGGGGTGTCGCGTTCCCCGCGATGCATCATCGAAACCAACATGTCCACGGCGGTCTCGCCGATGCGCTCGTCCGCATCAGCCACACCGCTGATACTCAACCCCGAATCTCCGGTTGCGGGACACACCACGCCGAAATCGCGCGGGGCCCGGTAACCGTGATCGTGCAGCACGCGGTAGTGGTATTCCATCGACACCATCAACGCGTCGGGCTTCTCCCGCTCGAACCATCCGATGAGTTCCTGCGGGTCGTCGGTGTCCAGCCAACACGGGGGCACCAGCTCCTGCCAACGGTCGAAGGTCAGCGCCGAGAGGAAACCGCCAAAGTAGTTGTGCCCGGTGCGCTCGTCGTGGCTGCGTTTCCCCACGAAACCGATGCGCTGGTAGCCGCGCGCCTTCAGCTCCATCACGGCCGTCTGAGCCGCGCGGAACTGGGCCGGCGCCACCATCTGCAGCTGCGGATGCGTCACGCTGTAGCCAAATTTGACCGCAGAAAATTCACGCCAAGGGAAGGTTTCCAACTTGGTGTCGGGCCGCGGCTGCGGACAAAGCAAAATGCCGGCGATACCCTGCGCCCGAAGGATGGAGGCGGCGCGCTCCCATCGGATGCCCTGATCGTCCAGGTCCACGATTTGAATCTTATACCCCAAGCGATCTGCCTGCCGTTTCGCGCCTTCAAGGTAGCGCATAAAGTGTTCGATTCTTCGCCACTGAAATTGCAGGGTCGTGCGGGCGAGCCAAGCAATCACCCCCCGAAATTCCGGCGCTTGGCGACTGTTGCGATACGCTGCCAGCGCTGACAACATGGGGTCCGGCCGATAGCCGAGCGCTTCAGCCAACTCCTGCACGCGCTGGCGGGTTTTCAGCGCAATCGACGGATGGTTGCGAATGGCGAGCGAAACCGTCGCCCGGTTCAAACCGGCGCGGTCAGCGATATCCTGTTGGGTGACACGTTTGTCGGGCATGGGGTGGTGTCGTCGACTCGAGACCGTGCCCACGAGGAGCAAATCTCAAGCGACCGAACGGCAACGATTGACCCGAAAAGACGGGGTCGCAGCAAACAGTTTCGCACTTGCCCAAGAAACCAGTGCCGCACCGAAAGGGCGGGCTTGATGTCTCGCCCAGCCCGCCCGCCCTGCCCGTTCTAACTTCTCTAGAATTCCAGCGTGGCGCTGATTCGATAGCTGCGCGGGTCGTTCAGCAGTACGCGCGAATAGCCGGATTTCAGGTTGTTGTAGCGCAACGGTTCGACGACCGGTTCGTCGGTGAGGTTACGCACATTGAGCTGGATGGTAAGGCGCGGTTTCCACGTGCCCCAGTTGATGCGGGTGCGGTAGCCGAGGAACGAATCGATGCTGAATCGCTCGGCGCGATAGAAGACTTCCCCGTAGATCGGGTTGTTGGTCGCGTCGTAGTCAAGAATGGCACGTCCCACCTTGGCCTTGTCCTGCCACTGCACGTTGCCGCCGAGGAAAAAGCCGTCGAGCCAGCCATCATTAAACGTATAGCGAGCGCTGGCGTTCACTTTGTGCGGACGCACCCCGTAGTTGAAACCATAGAAGTCGCGCACGTAGTTGGACACGCGATCAAGCTCCGTGATCTCTTGACTCACAGTCGTTTCACGTGAGGTCACAAGATCGCCGGCGCCGGCCGTCGAAAGCCAAAACGCCTTTTCGGTCGCGAACCAATCGTCGAATTCCGGCATCCCGTTCGAGCGGTCCACATCCGTGTGCGAATAGGAAATCCGAGAGGTGAAGTTCCGCGTGAGATTGAAGGTGGCCTCGATCTCGAAGCCCTTGGTTTTCACGTCGGCCAGACCGACCAAGCGCGCTTCCTCGCCCAGCAGGTGATCCTGATACTCGGCATCGGTGATCCGGTTGCCACGTTGCAGGGCAATGAGAATTTCCTCGTTGGGTCGGATGATGTTGGTCGCGGAGTTCTCAAGATTCACCGCCGGGGCGGCGTCCTGGTTTGTCTCGTAGAACGTGGCGCGCAGGCTCAATTTTTCATCAAAGAGGGTGAGGATGAAACCATAGTCATTGGTCACACCCTTGGTGGGCGGAGCGAGCGACTCATCGGGCAGGATGCGTTGACCGAAGGCAGGGGCGCCGGAGTTGTCGGAGTAGTTATAGAAAACGGAAAACCAATCGGTGGCGTGAAAGACCGTGCCGAGCGAAACGGTCTCGGGCGCGTAACCGTTTTCCGAAGCAATCTCATCGGTGTAGAGGAGCTCGTTCTCGATCACCTCCCCCGAGACTACCCGAGGATCATTCGCGGCGGCCCGATCAACGACCCGTTCTTCGAACGTGATGTCATCTTTGCGATAACCTGCGGTCGCAATGATGCGATTATCCCAAAAATAACTCTGCGTGGCCAAGAGGAACGACTCGGTCGTTTGTGTGATATCACCGCTGGCTTGGTAATGAGCGAGGCGGCTGGTGTAAGTGTGGCCATCGCGGCTGAACGTCGCAGGCTTGTTAAAATTGCCGGAGGTGTAGGTGGAGAAGTTGCCTTCATCGACGTAGACCCGACGGAACACGGCATTTTCGTTGTTCTCGGGCGTGGCCGGGCGTTGGAGGGCCGCGCCGGTTTCGTCGACCCAGATTTCGCTCAACGCATAACGCTGTTGGCGCAGTTCACCGCGCTCGACGAGACCGGCCAAACGGTGACGGCCGAACTTGCCTAGATTCAAATCATGATTGATCGCGGCCCGCATTCCTTCGTTCTCGAAGAAGCCGGCTTCACCGCCCCACCTCGACTCGAAATAGAGACCGCCCGCGTTGGGGTTGTCCACCTGGGTGCCGCTGCCGTCGGGGTTGGGAATAACCGAGTTCGGATCACCATAGAGCGTGATTGAGCGGCCCGTCGGGGCCTGCGCATAGCCTTTCGTCAGCTCGTGGTTGTAGGCAAAATCCAAGAATGTGTTTTCGCCGACCCGTTGCTCGATACGGACGTTGTGACGGTCGAAATGCACGTCCTTGAAAGAGTCGGGCCCCCACGCGCTGTATTCATAGGGCAATTGCGCTTCCGGCAGCAGCGACTCATCGGCTTTTTCACCGATGGGCAAAAGGGTGTTCTCGTAGAGCGATTGCAAGAACCGCAGGTTGGCCGCGTTACCCGTGGTGAACGCATAGGCACCGGCGGAATTCCCTCCGGAATCTTCCACGTAAAAGGTGCGAGTATTAGTCAGACGATTCACCCCCAAGGGCCGGTCGCGGTTGCGATTCCAGCTGTTCGCGTTGAACACCGGACGATCGCTGGCCAACCACTGCGCCAGCTCGTCGAACGCATTCCAAGGGCGAGAGATCTGCCGCTGCACGGAGCCTTGCTCGTAATTGTAGGTCACCGACGTGTTCTTGAAGGGTTCCCACCGCAGCGAGCCGCTGTAGCGTTCGGAGGTCTCGAATTCGTAGGCGCGCCATGACTCTTCGTCTTCCCACAGTCCCGCGATGCGTAGCGCGAGCTTATCCTTTAAAAGGACTTGGTTGTGGTTGAGCTCGGCTCGTTGGTAATCCCACGAGCCGACGCCAAAGCGCATTCGAGTCTCGTTACGCGTCGTGAGCGCACGCTCGGTCGACGTGTTGATGAGACCGCCGGGAGAGCCGGCGCCGAAGAGAATCGAGTTGGGTCCGTTGGACAACTCCACGCGACTCGTGTTGTAGCCATCAATGGGAATGATGGTTTCAAAATAATCGAGCGCCTTGCTCGCCGGAAGACCGCGGATCCGGAATCGCTTGTCGGGAATCAACGCTGAGGCGAGGTAGGACGGCGTCGCATCCGCGCTGGTGTCGGCATAGTCGATCTGAACGTTGTTTGCCAACGCCAGCATCTCTTCAAACGAGTTGGCCCCAAAGTCCTCGAGCAGTTCCTTGGTCAGCACCTGCACGGCGGCGGGCGTGTCTTTGAGTTTCGAGTTCATCCGACTGCCCGAGAGCGTCGTGCCGGCCCGATAGCCCACATCCTCGGTGGTCGAAACCTCGAACGGGCTCAGCACCACCGTATCGTCTTCGGAGGCGATGTCGGATGGCGGGGCGGTTTGAGCCGAGAGGGGGCGGACAATGAGAAACAATCCGGCGAGCGCCGCGGTCAGGCGACCGAGGCTACGACAAAGCGAAGGCAAAGGGTAATTCATGGGGCTGGTTTAGGGTGGAGCCGGCGACGTCGGGCACCATACCGCGCAAGACGGGGTTGATGCGACGATTCGACATCCGAGGCATAACTTTCAGGATAGCGCACCAGGACCGGTGCTAGGGTGAAGGGACTTTCTTCGGGGGATGACTGGGTTGGGAGTTTGGCCTCAATTTACGTAAGATTGAAGATGTCGTCAGCGTTGTCCCAATGAAGCAGGCGGCGGCAACGCGAATCAAAATTCGAGACCGACCGTCAGCCGGTAACTACGCGGCTCGCCCAGCAATCCGCGCTGGGCGCCGCTGTTATCGTTGTTGTAACGCAGCACCTGAAAAACGTCCTCATCGGTGATATTGGTGACGTTCAGTTGAACGAGGATTTCGGCATCGAGGCCACCCCACTCCAAGGGGCGGCGATAACCGATGAAAGCGTCGGAATTGAAGGTTTCTTTGCCGTAGTAGGTTTTACCATACGTGTTGTTCCCCGAGGCGTCTTTGCCCGTGAGTTCACGGCCAATCTTCATCGCACTCTGCCAGCGCACACCTCCCCCCAAGAAGAGCCCCTTAAGCGAACCGTCACCGAATTTATAACGTAAACTGGCATTGGCTTTATCAGGGCGCTCGCCGAAACCGAAGTCGTTGTCGATTCGCACGCCTCTGGCCTGCGTCTCCAAATACGAGATTTCCTGAGTCACGGTCTGACCGGACTCGGTCACGACGGAGCCCGCGCTCGCATCGCGCAGCCAGAGTTCCTTCTGGGCCGCGAACCACGGATCGAACTCAGGGTAGATTCCACTACGGTCGACTTTGGTGTGTGAGTAGTTGATCACGCCGGTCAGATTGGCCGTGAGATTCAACCAAAGGGAGGCCTCCACCCCTCGGTTAACCACGTCACCTGTCGCAGAGAGGAACCCCTGATCGGCGTCGGGAATGAAACGGTCTTGATACTCAGCCGCAGTAATATGGTTGGTGTCGCGCAACGCGGTAAGAATGCGATTCGACGGCAGTTCCGGATTCGTGTCATCCGTGCGCAGGCCCGCGACCAGCGTCTTCAACTGCGAAGTCTCGAAGGCGGTGACGCGAAGAAACATTTTACCCTCGAGCAGATTCAACATGAAACCCGCATCCTGCGTCTCACCTTCGACGAGCGGCGGCAGGGTGCGATCCGGCAAAATCAGTTTAACCACCGAAGGCTGGGAGTCGTTGTTCGACGCGTTGAAAAACAGCGAAAGCATCGGCGTCACATGCCACACCGCGCCCAGCGTGAAGGTCGTGGGGTGGTAAACGTAGCGTTGGTCGATCCGGTCAAGAAACGTCAACTCGTTCAGCAGGCGCTCGCCGCTGATCACCGCAGGATCATCCGCCGTGTAGCGCCCGCCTTCGTGCTGATCGTAGGTGATGTCATCGAACCGAAGGCCACCGCTCATGACGATGCGGTCCTGCCAGAAAAAGCTCTGCGTCGCGATCAACAGGGTATCAATCGAGCGTTCGATATCGTTGCCGGCGTAGGTCGAGTGCACGTAGCGCGAACGATAGGTTTGGCCGTTGGCCGTGAACGAAGCCGGCTCGGTGCCGTCACCGGCGTAGTAGGTCGAGTAGTCGCCCGGCGTGATGTAGTGACGACGATAAAGCCGGTTGGCGGCGTTTTCCGGCATCGCATTTGCGATCGGGATGTTGTTCGCATCGACCAGCATCTCGCGGTCTTTGTGCGTCGTCTGCCGGCGGCGGGCGATCTCCGCCATGCCCGCAAGATTGTGCCGGCCCAAGGCCGGGCCTAGATCAACCGTCCAAGAAAGCGCGGCACGACCGACGCGATTGCGAAAGTAGGATTCGTCCAACCACCACAATTCCTCCATGTATTGCTGACCGGCTTGAGGATTTTGCAACGAGCCTCCGGTGGCGAGCGGCAGCGTAAGATTGGGATCGCCCTTCAGCGAGATCGCCGGGCCTTGGGGCGTGAGTCCGGTGACATGCGCTTTCTCATCATGGACCGCGACATCGAGCACAATGTTGTCGGTGAAGCGGTGTTCAAAACGAGCCATCACCCGGTCGAAATCGTTATGCTTCGTCGCGCCCCGCCCGTAGGCGTTGGCCTCATACGGCATCTCCTCCTCGGAGAGCAGCGTATCCCCCACCCGGTTCGCGGCCGGCAGGGTCGTGGTGTTGAGCGTTTCGTAGGTGCTCTCCAGATAGTTTCCACGTAGAAAATATGAATCCTCGCCCGCCCCGTCGCCCTGCACAAACACGATGCGCGAGATGCGGTTCATCCCCTGATCCTGGTCCGGCTTTGCGTTGAACGTGGCAACATCCTTGGTGGGGCTGCCGCTGTCCAACCAGAGCTGACGCGCGTCAAGCGCGGTGAACGGACGCGTGATGAACTCCTCGATATGTCCGCGCTCGTAGTTCACCGTCACCGCCGACGTTTTCCACGGTGTATAACGAATTGAAGCTGCGCCACGGTTGCTGCGGTTGAAACCGAATTCACGCCAGCTGTCAGCGTCTTCCCAAAGGCCGTTCAGGCGCAGCGCGAGCCTACCGGGCAAGACAACCTGGTTATGGTCGACCTCGGTCCGCTTGTAGTCCCAAGACCCATACTGCGCGCGAATTCTGCTCCGCGTGCGATCAACTTCGGCCACTTTGCTGGAGACATTGACCAACCCACCGGGGGACGCGAAGCCGAAGAGAATGGAGTTCGGTCCACTGGCCACTTCGAGTCGACCCGTGTTGTAGCCATCCATTGGCACATAGGTCTCGATATAGTCGACCGACACGCTGGCCGCAAGGCCACGAATACGGAACGCGGTGGTCGGAAAATCACTCTGGCCCAAGAACGCGGGATTCGCCGCCGCGTTGGCGTCCTGAAAATCGAGCTGAAGATTCGGCGAATATGCCGTCATATCCTCGAAGTTGTTTGCCGCAAAGTCCGACAGGAACTCCGGGGTGATGACCATCACGGCCGCCGGCGTGTCCTTCAGGCTCGTGTTGAAACGACTCCCCGAGGTGGTGTCGCCGCCTTGGTAACCGACGTCGCTCGTCGAAGAAACGGTGAAGGGCGAGAGCTGCACTGGTGCGGACTCATCCGACACCGGTGGCGTCTGCGCGGTAACGGAAAGCGATCCGCCGAAAACCAACAAGATCGGCCAACAAGATTGGTTTGATTTTGCCCACGCCAAGCAACGCCGGCACCAAGGTGCCCGAAGGGTAAACGGGAAATGCATAAGAAAAGCAAACCGGCCAAGAGGGGTAGCCGGCGGTTCAGGGGTTTCGAATCAAACGAAGAGTAATTCCGCGAGCTACGGAGCCGAATCCTCAGCTAATTTTACGTATCGATTAGAGCACGACGAAGGGCCGCTCCGATCGCTACGCAGCACGCTAGATGACGGCCTCTGTCGGAGGCGGTCCGATCAGATTAAAACCCATCGGATCTGTGCCCGACAATTGCATCAGACGATGTGAGGGAGAATCGAATTCCAACACGCGCACCTGCGGCAAGATCGCCCGGATCGCCAAGCCCATCCGCCGCCGATTCGATCGGTTGGGTTCGGAATGATGCAGCGTGCGCTCGTTGAAGAGGATGAATTGCCCCGGCTCCAAAATGATATCGAGCGTCTTCGAGAGATCGACCCCGCTGGTGTCCGCCATCTGGGTAAAGGCCATCTCTTCGCCCGCCTTGATATGAGGAATGATTTGCCGATGCGTGCCCGGCACCACTTGCACGCAAGAGTTTTCCGTATCAGCCCGGTCCAGCGCCAGCCACGCCGAAACCACGATCTCCGGTTCGATCGGCCAATAGTTGCGGTCCTGATGCCATGGGATTTCTTTTCCGCCCGGCTCTTTGTTGAAAAAATTGGTGCGCCACAAAAGCAAATTTGAGCCGAGGACCGAGGTCATCGCATTGACGATTCCCGGGAGTGCACAGATCGACCACACGGTCGCATCGTCGAGATGGCGGTTGTGCTCACGGCGGCCGGTTTCGTTGTCCGTCTTAAGCAAAGCGGTGCAATGCTCACGGTAGTCGACCATGGCCTCCGGCGAACACGCGGTGAGCGGCGCCAGGTAACCGTCGCGGTGAAATTGACGCACTTGATCGGAACTCAGCACGTTCGAGGAATCGAGGTCAGAAGTAGGGGTAGACATAAGCGTAATTGAAAGGGTTTCGACTTGCCTCAGCCTACGCCATCGCCGGTAAAAAGCCCATGCTTTCACCCGGCGAAAATTTAGCTTCAACCGAACAATTTTCATTAACCCAACCGTGGCCCGACTCGCCGTTCATCGACACGCTGCTCAACTCGCGATCAGAGCTCAAATGGACCGTGGTCGCGCACACGGTAACCACCCCCGGTTGGGAGATCTTCAGTCGCTCCGATGGCTTCCGATGCCTGCAAGACCACTTGATCTATCTCGCCCTCGGAGGCGTCGCCGTGGGGGCGGTCGGTGATCGCGCGGTCGAGCTTAACGCTGGTGACTGGCTGTGGCTCGACCCGGGCGTGCCCCATCGTTTTCGGAATCGCCCGGGCGAAACCTGCTTCGACGTGTTTCATCTTCGCTTCCGGCTTATTGATCGCCGCAAAGACATCCTGCAGGGGGCGTCTCCGCGCCTCGTCCGGCGGATGCAACATCAACTCCCTCTTCTGGATCACCTGCGACGCGAGTATCGCGGCACCGCGCGCCTCCGCCACTCGCGCCTCAAAGCCTTGCTCGCCGAAATTCTCATCGACGCTGGTGAACGCGCGTTCACCCACGAGAGCCGCGCGCTCAACGACACCCAGCGCCACACCATTGAGCGACTCTCAGCCCGCCGGAGTCACCACGTGACGCCAGCCGAGCTGGCCCGCACCCTGCATCTGAATCCTGATTACTTCCGACGCCTTTTCACGGCGAGCTACGGTGTTTCACCGCGGCATTGGATCGTGCATCAGCGCTTGGAAGCCGCCCGCGTTCTGCTCCTAGAATCACTTCTCTCCGTGACCGAGATTGCCGAACAAACGGGCTATGCCGACGTGTTCCAGTTCAGCCGCGCGTTCAAGCGCACGTTCGGCGCCAGCCCTCTCGCCTACCGGCGAAACGCGTGAGGCAGTCGTTTCCGACGGCCATCATCGGACCAAGGTCCCGACCTGATCGGCCGAAAGATCGATCGGATCGACCTGCTCCTTGATCGCCGTCGGAGCGTAGTGATCCACCAGCCAGTCGGCGTTGCGCCATCCATTAAACAGATCGAGGTCGGCCACAACCGTGCCATCATCCAAAGCCAAATGCATCACAGTCGGAGCCGTGCGCGTCGCGATGAGATGACGGCCATCCTTCAACTCGAAACGAGCCAACTCACCGGAACGCCACGTGCCGGGCGAAGCCGGCCGGGGCGTGAAGGCTTCCCAAAACCGAACCAGCGCGAACTTACCGTAATTGAAACTGGTGAGCGTGCGGGCCTCCTCCCGGTGAAACGTGCGTCGCATGGCCTCGCGCTCATGCTCCAGCCACGGTCCCTCTGTCATGCCGGCCTTGTCCATGAAAACGGGATACTGCAATTGGTCGTGCGGCAGGACCTGCGCGATGATGGACGTCCACAGAGCAAGCGTTTGTGCCACGAGTTCGTGCACGCCGCCGCCCTCGCCGCGCCGGGAGACCTGAGGGTTGCCCGGGCCGAGAATACCCAAATGCGGATACCCGACCACGTAGCCCGCGCGCAACATGGCATCGACGGAGGGCTCGCCCAACGCGCCGAGTTCACCGAGTTGCTGCCGGAAGCCGTCGACGTCGAAGCCCTTGGGTTTCTCCTGAGCCTTTGCGGTAATCTCGCGCTCGCGGGTCAAAGCCTCGCCTAGTTGCAACTCCTTCAGCTCGGCCTGTGGCGTTCCCTTCAACAGTCCGAGGGCGTTGTAGTCCCGGGCGTTCTGGCCCATGTCGACATACTTCATGATCGGCTCAGAGGGCGTGATTTCGGTGGCGATGGCCACGTAATCGAAACCGTTTTCATCCAAAGTCTCCCGGATGAGTTTAAACAGCTCACCCAAGCCCTGCGCGATATTCATGCCGTAGCGGTCGTTGTGCAGTTCCAGCGGAATGGACGGCACGTCGAAGTGCAACATGTCGGCGCCCGTCGCGCGGACCGAACTCAGCACCATGGCTGCAAATACGTAACGAAAAGGTTCATACGCCGGGTTGAACGTATATCGGATCATTTTGTGATCGATGCCCAGTGAGAGTTGGAAATTGTTCGGCTCGTGATCGACTTCGTGCAGGTGGTTCTGCAGGGCATCAAACACCACCCCAGGCTTGTCGGCCGCATCTCCCTCTACTCGCCACGGCTGGATGAGGTAACGCTCCACGCCGAGCGAGGGTTCCATGAAGAACTTGCTGTTCAGGTGAATCATCGCGTGAAATCCCATGCGTCGCGCCTGCCCCGAAGTGTAAGCGTAAATCGGATCGACCGAGTGATCCGGATAGTCCACGTCGAGCCCGCCGTAGTTCCAGCCGGTGGTGTAAAACATCACCTGGTCCGGGTTAAACACCTTCGCGACTTCCTTCAGCCAGTTGACGCGGAAGTCGATGCTCTGCTTCCAATCGCGGCGGTAATTGAACACGTCCGGTTTGTCCGGATACGACAGCGGAGTTTCGGTGCCGGGCTTGGTCATGGTGTAGGCCAGGTTTTGCACCCACGCGGTCGGTCGGTCCTTGAGCGGTTTGATGTCCTGCGCCTTCACCAGATAGTCCTGGAAGAGTTGCCCGCCGCGACCGAGCGCACCGTCGAACTGGCGCACGATCCACGAACACCCTTCGTAGTCCCGCGTCCAAGGCGGGTTCATGATGCTCCGGTTGGAAATAAAGAGATAGCCATCGTGCGCGTCGAATTCCAGCGCCGGGCGATGATCGAATTTCGGATCGTCCACGTGGATCAGCAACCCGCCATGCTCGGTTTCGATAATGTAAAATCGATTGCGCCAGCCATGAAACGAAAGCGCGCCGGGACGTCCGCGGAAATAGTAGTTCTTTTTAACGAACGCCCACTCCAAATCATCCTTCGTCGCCACGGCGGGTAACGCCACGCCGTGCGGATAGTGCACGGCCTTGACGGAAGCGAGCGGCACCCGGAGGCCCCATTGCACCGCGTGCAGATCAGTGTCGGTGGACGAGGCCTTTTGCCGCAAAAGCACCGCATCGTCATCGAGACGTTCAACCTGGGTCGACCACTCGACGCGGCTCGACGCAAAGTCTTTGTCGCGGGTGGCATCGGCCCACCAAACCCCCGGCGCATACGGTTGGCCCTTGACGGTGTGTCCGTCGTAGTCGCCCTCGCCGAAATCAACCGCATCGCCGGACCGTTTGTTGGTCCATTGCGTGAGATAACCATCCTCGACGATGATCTTCATCGCCGGCGTGTCCACGATTTGCGGCGCGGCCGATAAGGCCCCCGCCCCCTGCGTCACACTCATCGCCACGATGAGTAAAGACGACCAACGCCGACCAAACGGTATGAGCTTCATGGCAAGATTTAGTTGAGCAGCGTGCCGACTTGATCAGCGGAAAGGTCGATCGGATCGATTTGATCCTTCAATCCCTTGAGCGCGTAATGATCCATCAACCAAGCGGCGTTTTGCCAACCGTTGAACACGTCGAGTTCTGCCACCGTCTGACCGTCCTCAAATGCAATCTTCAAGGTCGTCGGGCCGCTGCGCGTGACAATCAAATCACCCTTGCTGGTGGTAAAACGCGACAGATCGCCGCGCTCCCACGTGCCGGGAGCGGCGGGATTGGGATCGAGGTCCTCCCACAGCTTTACCAAGGCGAATTTGCCGTAGTTGAAACTGGTGAGTAGCTTCCCTTCTTCGCGGTGGAAATCGGTCATCATGCGTTTACGCTCCAATTCCAGCCACGGACCTTCGTTCAATGCCGGGTCATCCATGAAAGCCGGATACTGCATACGATCATGCAAAATCGCCTGATTGGTCAATGTGACCCAGATCGGCAGGGCCTGGGCGGCCAGTTCGAAGGTTGCGGCGTTGTCGCCCTTGATACGGATCGAGTTGTGATCAGGTCCGATGACTCCAAGATGCGGATACGCCTGCACATACCCGGCACGCAGCATCGCATCGACCGAAGGCATGCTCAGCGAGTCCATCCGCTTCACGTAAGCCCGGTAATACTCGACATCAAAACCGTCCTCCACCTGCTGGTCTCCGCGGCGAATCAGCTGGCGCTTGATCGCCTCCCCCATCTGCAACTCCTTCAGCTCATAGGAGGGACGGCCCTTCAACAGGCGAACCACGCTCTCGTCATGGGAGTTCTGGCCCATGTCCACGTATTTAAATATACCGTCCATCGGCGTGATCTCTGAAGCAATCGCGACATGTTCAAACCCGTTGGCATCGAGTGCCTCACGAATCTGCTTAAACAACAACGACATGCCCTGCGCGATGTTCATGCCATAGCGGTCATTGTGCAGCTCAAGCGGAATCGACGGCACGTCGAAGTGAACCATATCGGCACCGGTGGCGCGCACCGCACTCAACACCGAAGAGACGAGCACATAACGGAAAGGCTCGTAGGCGGGATTAAACGCGTAACGGGTCATCGGCGGATCGATGCCGATCGACTTCTGGTAGTCGTTGGCTTCGTAACCCTCGCGGTAGTGCTCGTGGTTCTGCAGCGCGTCAAAAATCACGCCCGGGTGGCCTTCCAAGCCGAGCTGTTTCCACTGGTGCATGATGTATTGCTGCAATGCGATCGAAGGCTCGTAGAAGAACTTCGCGTTCATGTGCACCATGAAGTGGTAACCCATCTTCCGCGCCGGCCCGATCGTGAAACCGAACATCGCGTCGATCGAGTGATCCGGATACTGGATACTCAGACCGCCGGTGTTCCAACCGGTGTCATAGAGCATGGTCTTCTTCGGATCGATGAACTTGGCCATGTTCTTCAGAAAATCGATGTGCTGATCGATGCTCTCCTGCCAACCGTCGACGTAGTTGGCGATCTCGGGATGATCCAGCATGGGCAGAGCCTTTTGGATACCGGGCTTCGTGTCGCAGTAGGCCAAGTCCCGGACCCAAGCGGTCGGACGATCTTTCAATGGTTTTACATCCATCGCCTTCACCAACCAATCCTGGTAATACTGCACGCCGATTCCGACTGATCCCTTGAACTGGTGGATCACCCACTTCGTGCCAGTGTAGCTTTTCTGCCACGGCGGGTTCATGATGCTGCGGTTGGAGATCACCATGACGCCCTCCTTCGAGTGGTCGAACTCCAACGCGGGTCGATGCTCGAGCGTCGGGTCGTCGCAGTAGATCAACAGACCGCCTTGCTTCGTCTCGATCACGTAGAACCGATTGCGCCACTCGTGAAACGAGAGCACTCCCGGTCGGTTTTTGAAATAGTAGCTGCCCTTGGTCAGCATGGACTCGACGCTATTCTTGGTCGCGATGGCCGGGAGTGCGACGCCATTGGGGATATGCACCGCCACGATCTGATCGAGCGGCACACGCAAGCCCCATTGCACCGAGTGGATGTCGATGTCACTGCTGGCCGTCTGCACCAACGAGACGGTGTTGTCGTCGACCTTCTCGGCTTTGATGGACCAGTCGACCTTCGCTTCCGAAAAGTTCTTGGGCCGAGTCGCATCCGCCCACCAAACGCCCGGCGCATAGGGCTGGCCGGCTTTGGTGTGACCGTCGTAGTCGGCCGTGCCGAACTGCACGGAGTCACCCGTGGTTTTATTGGTCCACGCGGTGAGAAAACCTCGATCGAGCTGCACCCTGAGGGCCGAGGTTTCGATGGTCTCAGGTTCGGCGACCGCGACCGCGCAACAGAACAGCGCGACCGACAATGCCGCGAGCGGACGAGACAGAGGAGTATTGGGTATCATAGAATGGGGGCGGGGTTAAACCGGCTGGGGTGAAGTCGGATCTGTAACGGGGCGGACCGACGGCGCTCCGGGGCGGAGCAAATCGCTCAAAATATGAGGCGGGAAAAAACGACGTCGCAATCGTGCCCGCCTCCTTACGTAAAAGCGGAGGTCATGCACCGGCGGCCCCAAGGGGATGGGCAAAGCCCCGGAGAATGCGCAGGTGATAACGCGTGGCCGCATCGTTACAATTGACGAGCAGAGCACGGCTATCGGGAGACCAAACGGGATGCGGTTGGCCGCGCCAAACTTGAGATGGGTCGTAAACTTTTTGCGGTCCCCACGTGTGATCGAGCGTGGCGAGTCGCCACTTCCCGCCCGTCTTCCGATCAAAAAGGTAGACCATCGCTTCGCGGCCTTCCCAAAAGGAATCCGTGGCCGCCCACCGTCCGTTCGGCGAAATGGAGGGATGGCCCGGGCCTTCAATCCATTCGGGCACAAACAGGTCCATCTCCGCCGTCGCCGGATCCATGAGCACCAGTTCGCGATAGCGCGGTTGGTCGTCGGTCTGGCCCAACACGATGTTGAGGATTTTACCCGTAACCGGATCCCAATACGGATGACCGCTGACGCCGGGATGCTCGATGGTTCGGCCTGATGCGAGGTGCCGGGTGAAGAAAGTAATCTCGCGCCCCGGACGATCGCCCGGCCCTCGCGCGAGGAGCTTGAAGAGCATCCATTCTTCGTCGTCGCGTGCCAACGGATGACTAAAAAAATATTCCACGCCCTCCTCCCGCCGGTCTGGCGCGAGCAGCGCGACAATCTCGTTGGCGTCGAACAACACCTCGCGTTGCCCGGTGGAGAGATCGAGGCGCGCGACGTGGGCGAGCCCACCCACCGGACGCGTTTGCGCATAGGCGATGTGACCGTGGGCGAGCACGTGACGAATTTCGTAACCGCGAAATTCCCGCAACACTTCGGTGCGTCCGCCCGATTCTGCGAGCACGAGGCAGGGTTGAATCACACCGTCGGCATCATTCGTTTCGAAGACCACCGCCGCGTCATCCAGAGCCCACCGCTGCATCGCCGCAGTGTGGTAGTTGACGGCGTTCGTTGAGCCGATCGCCATCTCGGCACCACTCGCCAAATCTCGCACCACCAGATCCGCCCGGCTCGTGTCCTCGAATCCCACGTAAAGCAAGCGCTCGCCTGCCGCATCCCACGCGTCGATCCCGTGATACGCATGAATGCAGTTGCGGTAGCGACTCGCCAAAGTCTCCACGGTGGCGCCGGGGAAAAGCGGCAAAAGTTCTCGGGACGTTTTCATGGGGCAGAGGGTAGACGCAGCCACGGTAATCAGCGGCGGCAGGATGCCAAGCGGCGGCGCCAAACCCTCCCCCGTCAACTCCGGTCACCACGACCGCCGGAGTTTCTTACGTAAAAGCGCACCTCCCTTCGCCTGCGATTTCTTGAGCGTCAGTTTAACGCTCCACGGAAGCCCCGATCCGCCGTGCCACGCTCACCATGCTGCGCGCTTTCCCGACCACCCCGCTCTCGTTATCGCCCTCCCTCGTCGTCACCGGCTCGAGGTCCGGCCATTCGTTCCTCCCCGATCTTCATGAGTTCCGCATCGTTTAACGGCCTCGGCCTTCATCTCGGCAACCTCGCCCGTCTGTCTTCCGCCCGCTCCCGGTCGATCTCCGCGGAAAACCCGACGGGCGCCAAAGGTGGCGGTGCCCGGGCCGAGGTTCCGCAGGATGAGCACGGCAACCTCATCGGTCCGGCCCGCGAGCTCGGCAAGGGTTGGAAGACTTCCCCGTGGGGGCAGGTCCGCCCCGGCGAGACGGTCACGCTCGCCGACATCGAAGGACCCGGCGCGATCCAGCACATCTGGATGACCACCACCGGACGCAACCGCACCATGATCTTGCGCATCTATTGGGACGACGAGGAGCAGCCCGCCGTGGAATGCCCGGCGGCCGACTTCTTCGCCAGCGCGTTCACCTCGTTCGACGTCTTTGCCCCGCTCGTCTCACAACCGGTCTGCGTAAATCCGGGCAATGCGTTCAACTGCTACTGGGAAATGCCGTTCCGACGGCGCTGCCGCATCACTTTCGAGAACATTGATCCCGTCACCGAGATCCGTCTGTTCTACCAGGTCGACTACACGCTCACGGAGGTCCCCGACGACCTCGCCTATTTCCACGCACAATTCCGCCGGAGCAATCCCCTGGCCTACCAGCAGCCGCACGTCATCCTCGATGGCGTGTCGGGCCGCGGGCACTACGTCGGCACCTACCTTGCCTGGGGCGTCAACCACACCGGCTGGTGGGGCGAAGGTGAAATCAAGTTCTACCTCGACGATGATCACGACTACCCGACCATCTGCGGCACCGGCACCGAGGACTACTTTTGTGGTTCCTACAATTTCGAGAACAAGACCACCGCCCAGTATCAGGAATTTTGCACGCCCTACGCCGGCATGCCACACGTGGTGCGGCCCGACGGTCTGTATTCCTCGCAGACCCGTTTCAGTCTCTACCGTTGGCACATCATGGATCCGATCCGCTTTGAACAAAACCTGCGGGTGGATATTCAAGCCCTCGGTTGGCGCAGCCATCGCCGCTACCTACCGCTGCAGGACGATATCGCGAGCGTCGCCTTTTGGTATCAGACGCTGCCGTCGGCCCCGCATCCCGCGCTGCCCCATCGAGACGCGTTGGAAATCGTTTGAGCTCTCTTCGCTGTGTCCTTTCCGCGTGTAACTTTCGTCGCCGCTATCGCGTTGCCCTTGTGCCTGTGGCTCACAGGTTGCGGTTCGCGGACGGATGTCGAAGCCGCCGCCACGCCGCTTCCCGATCAACTCGCCAGCGCCTGGCAAGCCTTCAATCGCGGTCAACTCCCCGAAGCGCGCCAGACCTTTACCCGCGTGCTCGCGGCGACCTCAGACCAACCCGAGCTACGGGTGCAGGCCCAGTTCGGTCTCGGACTCAGTCTCGCCCACGATCGCCGTGCCGAGACGCGGGCGCAGGCCGTGCCCGTCCTCCAGCTGATCGCGCAGGACTTTCCGGACAGCCCCATCGCGCCGTGGTCGATCCTCGAAATCGGGATCGCGCAAAGCCACCTCAGCGAGCGGCTCGACCTCAACTACCCCGCCGACTTCAACGTCGCAGCCCGCGCCTCGTTCGAAACCGTGCTCGCGCGTTATCCGGATAGTCCGGCCGCGGCCGAAGCCCACCTGCGCCTCGCCCACACGTGGGCGATGCAAGTGAAGGGTCCGGAAGTGGACCGCCAAATCAACCGCTTGGCCGACTTCGTGACAACGCATCCGGATTCGCCCCTCAACACCGCCATCAACACTTACCTCGGCGTGTGGTATTCGATTCCGAAACAAGACTTCGCCCGCGCCATTCCCTTCCTCTCCGCTGCGGCCGAAGAGGGTCTGGCCGATCCCTTTCGTCAGAGCCAATACGACTGGAGCGTCGCCATTCTCTATGAACGCGGACTCGGGGATCTGAAGTCGGCTCGCCATTGGTATGCCCGGTTGATCGATGAGGCGCCGACCTCGCGTCACGCCCCACCCGCCCGAATCAAATTGGAAGCGATCGAGGTATTGCTCACCTCCGACGCACCGGAGACCCCGACCTCGTGAAGATCCGCACCATCCTCTTCCTCGTCGTGCTCGCGGTCGCCTACACCGTCTCGTTCATCCGCTTCTCTACCCGGGATATTGGCGAGACCGCGGAGACGACCCTCATCATCGCCCACGCGATTCCTGACCGCAACGTCGAGGCGGCCTTCGACGCCGTCGCGCGTCGCTACGAAGCGCTGCACGACGGCAAAATCAAGGTAAAGATCACCTCCGTGCCGCCACGGATCTATACCCAATGGCTGCGCACCCAGCTCATCGGCGACACCGCCCCCGACGCGGTTCAGTTCCTCGGCACCGCCGGCGACTGGGCATTGCTCGCACAGGCCTACCTCATTCCGCTCACGGGCTTCGTCAACGCCCCAAACCCCTACAACGCCGACACCGAGCTCGCGGCGGCGCCCTGGCGCGAGACGTTCCGCAACGACATGGACAGCGGCTACTCCACCCACCTGCTCGACTACTATTTGGTGCCGTTCTCGGTCTCCCACGAGCGTCTGATCTTTAACGCCGAGCTGCTCGCGCAGATTTGGCCCGAACCTCTCCCTCCCCACACCCTGGCCGATTGGTTTCACCTCTGCGATCTGGTCGACGCCCGACGCGCAGAAACGGGCCGCCCGTTGTATCCGCTCGCGATCACGGCGGAACAGCGGTTTGCACTCTACGAAGAATATTTTCCCGTGCACACCGCCGACCTCATGGAGGATTCGGACTACTGGCACACCGGCCACAATCAGGACGACTTCATCTACTACGGGATGAAGTCCGGGACCTTCGACGTAAAACAAGCGCGCATTCTGCAACGCACCCAGCCGACCAAGGACACGGACAAGTCGCAGGATGTGCTCATGCATTTTACGCAAGGCCGCGCGCTGGCGATGTTGGGCACGCCCGCCGATCTCGCCGCGCTGCGCACCCTCGCCGACTTCGACACCGTGCTCGCGCCCATGCCGCAACCGGAAACACCCGATTGGCGGGAGAGCGGCGCGTATTCAGCCACGGCCTACGAAAGCACGCGTTTCTCCAAGGATCAGTTTTCCTTCGGCGTGACTCAAGGCCCACGCTTGGCGCAGACCCTCGACTTCCTGCGCTACTGCACCTCGCAGGAGGCCAACGAAACCTTCTGCGCCGCGCTGTCTTGGGCTCCGATCATAAAAGGCGCTCAACCGCGCTCGCCCGATCTCAATGTCTTTTATCCGGTGACCGACGGCGCGGCCGTTGATCTCCCCTGGCTCGAAAGCCGCGCCGGGCCCACCAGCGTTTTCTTCCGCCAGTTCCTCCCGCTCTACATTAACGGCAACCTCACCGCCGACGAGTTTCTCGATCGGCTCGCCACCACTTGGGACCGCGAATTTCTCGGGGGGATGCAAGTGCGCATGAACCAGCGCGCGCTCGACCGCCGTCATCGCGAGTTCAGCGTCGCCCGCGCCAAAGCCGAAATGCTTTTCCCCGAGGCGCGCAGCGCCGCCGGCGCCGCCATCGTCGGCACCAAAGGACGCTATCCCCTGGCCCTCGAAAATGCCATCAACGATCCGCGGATCTCTGCGGTTCACCAAGCGATTCTCTCCGGCGATTTTCGTCTCCCCGCCTATCAACACCCCGACGTGATCCGCGCCGCCGCGGCCCAACTCGCTTCTCCCGTTTCAACCCCGCCTTCGCCATGAATGTGCTCGACGCGACCTCCTCCTTTTCCTCGGGCAGCAACGACCCGGCCGCGCCATCGCCCGGCCCCGTCACCTTGGCCACGATCGCCCAGGCGACCGGCTACTCCAAGAACACCGTTTCCCTCGCGTTGCGGCGGAGTCCGCGGATCTCCGAGCGCACCCGCAACCAGATCACCGCCACCGCCAAGCGCCTCGGCTACCGCCGCGACATCCGGCTGACGCTGCTCATGGAGCATTTCCGCGCCCGACGGGCGCAGCGCTCTCCCGAGACGATCGCCTTCCTCACCACCCATCCCAACCGCTACGGCTGGAAACGCGACCGCCATGCCCACCGTCTCTTCAACGGAGCCGTCAGCCGGGCAGGCGAGTTGGGCTTTAAGGTCGAGGACTTTTGGCTGGCCGAACCGGGCATGACCGCCGCCCGCATGTCGCAACTGCTATGGACGCGCAGCATCGCCGGGGTGATCGTCGGCCCTTCGCCGGAAGGCGGCGAGGGCTCCGAGCCCGCTTTGGCCTGGGATAAATTCGCCGCGGTCACCGTCGGCGCGCGACCGGAGCGAGCGCCGCTAAACTGGCTTTCAACCGACTACGTTGGCGCGTTGCTCGAAGCCGGCGAACAGCTCCGCGCTCTCGGCTACCGGCGCCCCGGCCTGGTCCTTTCTCCCGCCCAAAACGACCGCGCGGGACTCGCCTGGCAAGCCGGTTACCTGCTCATGCTATCGCACGCGTTTACCTCGCTGGAGCTCCCGATCCACTGGTGGCAGGCCTCCAGTATCAGCCCGTTCCGGGCCTGGCTCGCCGCCCATCGTCCTGACTGCGTGCTCGGGCTGGGCCCCACCGCCGAACAAGGCCTACGCCAACTCGGGTATTCAGTTCCCCATGACATCGGCTACGTTGATCTCGACTTGGATCCCGGCGACCCTGGACGCAGTGGCATCGTGCACCATGCCGAGCTCATCGGCGCCTTTGCCGTCGATACCGTTTTCAAAAAAATCCAATCAAACACCCTCGGCGGCAGCGGGTCGGGCTGGCAGTCGATCATTCCAGGCACGTGGCACGGCGGAGACTCCACCCGGGAACAATCCGCCTGATCCCGTGGGCCGCCTTCCTCTCGCAATGACACGGCTCGTCTCCTCCCCGAACCTCGCTTCCGCCGCCATCTCGCGCCGCGAAGCCTTGAAGACCTTTGCCATCGGTGCCGGGTCGCTGATCCTGCCGGTGCGCTCGCTGGCCAAGCCCCGTTCGGACCAACTGCGCTTGGCGTTTATCGGCTGCGGTGGCCAAGGCCGAGTCGCGATCAAAAATCTTATCGATCACCACTACGTGGCCTTCGTCGACGTCGATCAGGCGCGCGCCGCCGAACCCTTTGCCGCCCATCCGAACGTCCCAAAATACGAAGACTATCGCCAGTTGCTGGATCGCCACGCCGACGAAATCGACGGGGTGGTAATCGCGACTCCCGATCATGCCCACCATCCGATCGGCATGGCCTGTATGGCTGCAGGGAAACACGTCTACATCGAGAAGCCACTCGCGCCTACTCCCGTCGAAAGTCGGGAACTGGCTGCAGCGGCGAAACAGTTTCAGGTCAAAACCCAGCTCGGCGTTCAAGGCCACACGTTCGAAGCGCTGCGCGTGGCCAAAGAGTGGATTGATGCCGGTGCCATCGGCGAGGTGACGTCGGTCTATTTGTGGACCGACCGCATCATGGCGAAAGATTTTCACTGGTCGGAAACCCCGGCGCCCGAGGAGCCGGTGCCCGCGAATCTCAACTGGGACCTCTGGCTCGCGAGTCGGCCGCACCGCCCCTACAATCAAGCCTACGCACCTAAGCACTGGCGCAACTGGTGGGACTTTGGCACCGGTGCGATCGGCGATATCGCGGTCCACATGTTCGACGCCGTGGACTACGTGCTGGACCTCGGTTTCCCTGAGGTCGTGGAAGCCGATGTTCCGGCGATCAGCGCGTTCACCGCGCCCGAGTGGAGCTCGATTGTCTGGCGCTTTCCTCACCGGCAATCGGGGGCGGTCAACGTCTTTTGGTCCAACGGGACAAAGGCCGGCCAACTGCACAAGCCGGCCGAGGTTCCGTTCCTGCCGCGCGCGCTCATCGACCAGCCCACCAACGCCATCGTCTTTGTCGGCACCGAGGGAGCGATGTATTCGCCCGACATGCGCATCAGCGGGCGGCCCCGGATCTTCCCCGCGCAACGTGAAAAGGATTTTCTCGCCCATCCGCCGGCCCGCCATCTGCCCCGGATCAAAGGCAATCACTACACCGATTGGCTGCAGGCCATCCGCGATGATCGCGCGGCCGGCGCGTCCTTTGCCTACGGGGCCAAGCTCACGGAAAAGGTGCTGCTCGGCTGCTTCGCCCAGCGAACCGGCAAGCCCATCCGCTGGAACCGCAAAACGATGAAAGCGCAGGACGTGCCGGAAGTGGATGCTTTCGTGACCCCGCCTGTTTGAT
>CAXBDS010000049.1:0-28551 GCA_963974355.1 uncultured Opitutaceae bacterium | reverse complement strand
CGATGCCGCTCTCGCGTTACGTGGACGGCGTGGAGTTGTTGCGTCGGAAGCAGGCGATCAAAGTGTTGTTCTATCCCTGGGCCTAGGCGGCGGTATTTTGCACGTTGCCGGGGCGCGGGCGCATGGTAGACCCGAGCGCTCTCATGGTGCTCTGGGTTTATCGCGTTTTGTTTGTGCCGGTCCTCGTGGCGCTGGCTCCGTTCCAATGGTGGCACATGCGTCGTCGTGGCGGTTATCGTGAAGCGTTCGGCGAGCGGTTTGGCGGGGGTGCGGTGCTGCCGGCCAAGGTTGGCGGACGGCCGCGGGTGTGGCTGCAGGCGGTGAGCGTCGGGGAGATGCTGGCGGTAGGGCCGATCCTCGACGCCCTCATCGAGTCCGGGGCGGAGGTGGTGGTGACCACGACGACGAGCACGGGTTACCGTTTGGCGAGGGAACGTTACGCCGGGAAGGTATTGGCGATAGGGTACTTCCCGTTGGACTGGTTGCCGTTTACGCGGCGGGCGTGGCGCCGGATCGATGCGGATGTGGCGATTTTAACGGAAGGGGAACGCTGGCCGGAATTCATTGCGGAGGCGGCGCGACGCGGGGTGCCGCTGGTGGCGATGAACGCGCGACTGAGCGATCGGAGTTTTCAGCGCATGCGCCGGATGGGGCCGTGGTTGGCGCCGTTGTGGCGAGGGATCACCCATCTGCTGCCGGCGACCGAGGCGGATGCCCTGCGCTTTCGGGAACTGGGATTCGCGCCGCGCGCGATGGTGGTGACCGGTAATATCAAATTGGACGTCGCGGTGAACGAGATCGGTCCGGAAGCACGGTCGCAGTGGCGAGCGGAGTTGGGTCTGGGCACGACGGACTCCATCGTGCTCGGGGCTTCGACTTGGCCGGGAGAAGAGCGGGCGATGGTGGCGGCGTGGCAAGGGGCGCGAGCGGCGGGTCATGGCGGTCGCTTGTTACTGGTGCCGCGTCACGCAGAGCGGCGGCGGGAGATTGAGGCGGAGCTGGAGACCTTGGGCGTGCGCTATCATTTTCGAAGCCGGGGGATGGCATCGGACCAGAACATCGAGGTGGCGGTGGCGGATACGACGGGCGAACTCGCGCAACTCACCCGCTTGGGCGACGTCGTCTTTGTGGGCAAAAGTCTTCCGCCGCACCATGCAGGTCAGACGCCGGTGGAAGCCGCGGCGTTGGGGCGGCCCCTTTTATTTGGGCCGGCCATGTCGAATTTCCGCGTCATCGCCCGCGAGCTGGTCGAGGCGGGGGCTGCGCAACGGGTGCAGTCTGCCGAGCATCTGGCGGAGTGGGTGACGCGCTTGTTGAGCAACGAAACCGAGCGCATCGCGATGTCGGCGGCCGGGCGTTCCTGGCACCAGCGCAATCGCGGTGCGGTGGAGCGCACGATGACGGTGTTGCGGGCGCTTTTGGCGACGGCGGCGAACTAGGACTGGGCGACAACTTGGCATAAATCCCGCATGAGCGACGCGGTGTTATGGCGTCAAAAAATCGCCCGCTATGAATCTCGAACCGACGGCAACAAATAAGGGTTGCCGGGCCTCGGGGGCGACCTACGTTGGATGTTTTAGCTAGATGCAATCGCACGGCCCCAAGCGCGTCTATACTCCCCAATCTTTGGAGTTTTGGTTCGAGAATCTCGCGGGAGATTGGGAACCCTTTTTCACGGCTGAACAGCTGGAGGAAGGCCACCGCATTTATCGCGACGGAGAGGTGCGTGAATTGGAGCTGACGGCCAGCGACGCGATCGTGCATCGGCGCGTGGACAAGCGGGATGAGTATGCGGTGATCGACTGGTCGGCCAAGGGCTTGTCGGTGCGATCCTCGACCACGGATTTGCTGATGGCCCATGCGTTGGCGGTGGCGGGCTTACACGAGATCGAGGAGTTGGTGGCCGACGAGATTTCGCCGTTGCCGGTCGAAGTCGCCAGCCCACCCGAATCCGAAAGCCGCGCTCACGCCGGCGGACTCTCGACCGGTTCGCGGACCAATGGACTGCATGGCGGTGCGACCAACGGTACGGGGCTCTCCCACGGGGGCGGCGCGCGTTACGGAGGCGGTATGTCGCGGAGCGGGACGGGCGCGAGCGTCGGCGGGGGACAGGCGCGTCGGGCCGGCGCCCCGAACGCTCGCCCGATGTCGCGTTCTCTAGTGCTGGTGTTTCGGACAGAGGCGGAAGGATTGCGCTTCGAGGCGTTTTGGCAGAGCCGCGACAAGACCCGGCAGGCCGCGCTGGGTGAGACGGCGCGGGCTCAGGGCAACGGCCATGTGACCTCGGGCGAGCGTGCGAAGCTCATCGGTCTGGCGGCCTATGCGCGCAAGGCTCACTTCCATTACAGCAACGACACGGGGCTGTATCTGATGGATAACGTGGTCGAGATTCCGAATTTTCTCAAAACCACGCTTTCGGCGTGGCGGCGTCTGTTTGCCATCGAGCTTGATCCCAACGTGGCGTTGCTCGTGAAAGGCACGCGCACCATCGAAGTCGAGGCGGTCGCAGAGCGGCGCAAGGGCCGTGGCAGTGCGGCGGGGAGTCTCGACCTGCGTTGGATCTTCAAAGCCGGCGAGCAGCTGTTGAGCGACGCGGAAGTGAAGACGCTGCTCAACAGCGGCACGAATCCGACCATCGTGCCAAATGTGGGCATCGTGGCTTTGCCGCGGGAACAAATCGCGTCGATCGAGGCGTGGAAAAAGAACGTCTCCGAAACGCACGCGCGCGGGGCGTTGTCACCGTATTTGGTGTTTTCGTTGTTCAGCGATCCGCGGTTCAAGCTCACCCTTTCTCCCGAACTTGAGACATGGCGGCAGAGTGTGCTCACGCCGACCCCCGTCTCGCTGCCGTTGCCCGATTTGTTGCGCCAGTATCAACGTCGTGGCGTCGAGTGGATGGCGCACCTCGCCGAGGCCGGTTGCCACGGGCTGCTGGCCGACGAGATGGGACTGGGCAAGACCCTGCAGGTGTTGTCTCTGCTCGCGGGGCGTCCGGTCGAGGGCAAGCCCCACATCATCGTGTGTCCGGCCAGCGTGGTGCCCGTCTGGAGCGAGGAGATCGCGCGGCACTTTCCGCATCTCGTCACGGAGGTCCTGAAGACGGGCAACGACTTTAAGCAGCGCACCGATCCGGTCATCTGGCTCGCGAGTTACACCCAATTGCGCAAGCACCGGGATCTGTTGAAATCGGTCGAGTTTGGTTACGCCGTGCTCGACGAGGGACAGTTTATCAAAAACCCCGACGCGAAGGTCACCAAGACGTGTTTCGCGCTGCGGGCGCAGCACCGCGTGGTTCTTACGGGCACGCCGCTCGAGAACCGTCAGTTGGATTTGTGGTCGATTTTCCGGTTCTTGCTGCCCGGTCTCCTGGGATCGCGGGCCGCGTTTGAATCATCGCTCAACCAGGACCGCGAAGGCACCATGACGCGCCTGCGGGCGCAGTTGGCGCCGTTCATCTTGCGCCGCACCAAGAGTGCCGTGGCGACGGAGCTGCCGCAAAAGGTCGAGATGGACCTGCTGTGTCCGTTGACCACCGTGCAGCGCGAGCAATACGCGCGCATCTGCTCGGAGGGGCTGGAGCGGCTGGGCGACGACGTGAGCACGGCCATGCGGGAAAAATCATTTGGTTTCCTCGCGCTGCTGACGCGCCTTCGCCAAGTGTGTTGCGACCCGGACATGTTGCCTTGGCTGAAGTCGCCGCTGTCCGATTCGGGCAAGCTCAACCTGTTGGTGGAGAAGTTGGCGGAGGTCATCGAAAGCGGCCACAAGGTCGTCATCTTTTCGCAGTTCGTCATGCTCCTCGACCGCGTGAAGGAAGCGCTCGCGCTGAACTTCCCGGATCTGCCGCGCTACGAGCTGACGGGGATGACCCTTGATCGCCAGAAACCGGTCTCGGAGTTTCAAGGGGCGGAAGGCGCGGCGGTGATGCTGGTCTCGCTCAAGGCGGCTGGCACGGGCATCACGTTGCACGCGGCGGACTACGTTTTCCTCCTCGACCCCTGGTGGAACCCGGCGGTCGAGATGCAGGCGGTGGATCGGGTGCATCGCATCGGGCAGACGAACACCGTGTTCGTTTACCGCATGGTCACCGCCGGCACGATCGAGGAACGGATCCAGGCGCTGAAGGCGTCGAAGAAGGACCTCTTCGACAAGCTTGTGGGCGGGTTGGGCGGCGACTTTGATCTAAGCCAACACTTCGTCTCACTGCATGATTTGGTGCTGCTGACCTCTGCGGAAAACGATGCGGAATCGGACCCCGCCAACGATGGGGGCAGTGAAGGGGGCACCGATTTTGTCGTTACTGCGGGTGGCTTGGATGCGGGCAAGGAACCACTCGGATCGGGCCAATAAGCCCGGAAGTGCGCCGCGAAAGGCGAGGGCGGTGGCCGCAAAAATCGCCGAATGCCGTCACCTCGACGTAACGTATGTTACGGCGGGTGACATGTTCGCTACGCGCCTACATTGGATTTGTGTCAGGGCCGTCGCTCCCGCCGAAGTCGGCGCATGCCTAGCATCTCGCGCTTTCGAAGCGCCCGACTCGTCAACCTATTGCTCAGTGGTTTAGCCGCAGCCGTTTTCTCGGCCGTGGTCGCCCATGCCCAGACTGAGGCCGGGGAAGGCGCGATTTCAGGTCGCGTCATCAACCAAGACACCGGGCTCGCGGTGGCGGGGGCGACCTTGACGGTGGCCAACCTCGGGATGAGCGCGACAAGTGATCTCGGCGGCGCCTACACGATCCGCAATGTGCCGGCCGGGCGGGCGGACGTGATTGTCCTGCGCGACGATTTTCAACCCTCCACGATCACCGGCATCAACGTGGAAGCCAACGGTGTGGCGAAAATCGATATCCCGCTGACGCCCGTCGGCAGCGACATCGTGCGCCTTGATTCGTTTACGGTGTCAGCGGATATCGTGCAGAGCTCGGGCATCGGTTTGCTGGCGGCGCGTCAGAAAGCGTCGACCGTGAGCGACGCGATCAGCAGCGACGACTTTGCCCGGCTCGCGGTGGGCGACGCCGCCGAGGCGCTGAGCAAGGTGACCGGCGCGAGTGTAGTGGATGGCAAATACGTGCTCATCCGCGGCCTCGGTGACCGCTACTCCAATACGTTGATGAACGGCGTCTCGGTGCCTTCGGCCGATCCCGACAAGCGCGCCGTGCAGATGGACCAGTTTCCTTCCGACCTGATCGAGAGCATCGTGACGACGAAGTCGTTTACGCCCGACCAGCCCGGGGCGTTTTCGGGCGGCAGTGTGAACCTGAAGACGAAGGCGTTTCCGGAGCAGCTGTTCGTTTCGATTTCCAGCTCGCTGCAATATAACACCAACGCCACGGGCGAAGAGCTGCTGGTCACGCAGGGTGGAGGCGACTCGGCGCCGGCCGTGCCGGCGGTGCTGCCGACTCGCACCGAGGCGTCGCTCTATGCGCGGCAAGGCGATTTCAGCCGGGCTGAGACTTTGGACAAGGCGACGAAGGCGTTTGACCCGGCGGGCTTTTTCCCGACCACGAAGAAGGCCGATCCCGATTTTGGCGCGAGCATCGCCTTCGGTAATCGTATCTACTTTGGCGACGAGGGCTTGTTCGGCTTTACCGCCAGCGCGACCTATGATCGCTCGTTCTCTTACTACGCGGACGGAGAATCGAACCGCTTCCTCGGAACCTCGGAGTCGCCGCAAACGCGGATCGTGCTTTCCTCGAATCCCGACACCCTGAGCTTCGACCCGTCCACCAAGACGCTGCCATCTGGCACGCCTTCTTTTGGTGTGACCTCCAGCACGCAATCGGAAGCGCGGGGCGGTTTCGTGAAGCTGGCAGTGCGTCCTACGACGAATCACGAGGTGACCCTCGATTTGTTCTACAACGAGTCGTCCGACGACACCGTGCGACGCGGGGTGGGTGAAGAGGCCATCAATTACGTCGGCAACGTTTTCGAGGTTTACGACCTGTTGCTCACCGAGCGGTCGGTGTCCTCGGCTCAGCTCGCGGGCAAGAGCCTCTTTCCCTCCTTGAACGAGTTGGAGGTGACCTGGCGCGCTTCGCTCTCCGGCAGCACGCAGGACCAGCCCGACTACCGCACGCTTGCGGCGGTTTACAACTTCAGCGGCGACTTTGTGAACGCGACCAGTGTTCAGCCCAACCGTTACTTCCGCGAACTCGACGAGGACGCGGTCGAAGGCGGTCTCGATTTCTCGATGCCGTTCATGAGCCGCGGTCACGAGCACCGCGTGAAGTTTGGCGGCATGGCCTCGTCGAATGAGCGCACGTATGGGGAGCAACGCTTCCAATATTCACGCGTGCCGCAGACGCGGACGGAGCTCGAAGCGTTTCCTGGCCAAGTCGGCATCGTGAGCCGGACGGATACCTCCGTCACGTTTGGCAACACGATTACCCGTCTCCAAGAGCCCAACAATTACACGGGCGACCAGGACGTCAGCGCAGCCTACGGCATGGTCGAGTATCAACTCACGGATCGTCTGCGCGGCATCACCGGCGTGCGCTTCGAGTCGACGAAAATTCTGACGCAACCGGTGCAAATTCCCGGTCTCAATCCGCGGGTGGGTGAGATCGACCAGACCGATGCGTTGCCTGCGCTCAGCCTCGTGTTTGCCCAATCCGAGAAGATGAACTGGCGCTTCGCCTACGGGCGCACGATTGCTCGTCCGACCTACAAGGAGCTTTCCGACATCCGCTACGAAGACGTGTTCACCGGCGACGTGTTCGTCGGTAATCCGGATCTCGAACTCACCACCATCGACAACCTCGATCTGCGCTGGGAGTGGTTCCCGCGCAAGGGCGAGACGATCGCGGTGAGCGCGTTCTACAAAAAGCTCGATCAGCCGATCGAGGTGCTGTTCCAACCATCGGTGGGGTCGATCCAGCCGCAAAATGTGGAGGAGGGCACCCTCTATGGTCTCGAGTTCGAAATCCGCCGCGGCCTCGACGTGCTGAGCGATGTGTTGGCCGATTTCTCGGTGGGGGGAAATCTCTCGTTGATCTATTCCGAGGTTACGATCCCTCCGGCGGAAATGGCCGTGCTGTTGGCCAACGATCCCAACGCCGAGGACACTCGCGATCTGCTGGGCCAATCGCCTTATGTGTTCAACTTCGATGTGTCGTATGATCGTCCCGATTGGGGCACGACCGCGACGGTCTCCTACAACGTGGTGGGACCGCGTCTCGACCTGGTGAATTTCGGTCCCTTGCCCGACGTCTACGAGCAGCCGGCCCCGTTGCTGAACCTCGTTATCAGCCAGCGTCTCTCGAGCCGTTGGAAACTGAAGTTCAGCGCCAAGAACCTGCTCGATCCGGACAAGGAAAAGCTGATCGGCACCGAGATCGGTGACCTCGTCTACAGCCGCTACTCCTCCGGCCGCAGCTTCAGCATTTCGCTGAGCTATCTCTTCGAGCGCTAAGCCCACTGCTCGCGCTCCTTTCCCTCTTTCCATCCTGGAAACCCGACAACCCACTAGTATGAAACTGAAATCCCTCCTAGCTCTGGCGCTCGCCGGGGCCGTCGCCTCGACTCAGGCCGCCACGGTTGATGTCACTGGCCAAATTACCAGTAACACGACTTGGACTGCCAATAACACGTATCTCCTTAAAGGATACGTTTTCGTCGCCAATAATTCCACGCTTACCATTGAAGCCGGCACGGTGATCAAGGGTGAGCAAAGCTCCGGCGCCGGCGCCGCCGCTCTCGTGGTTACCCGCGGGGCCAAGCTCAATGCGATCGGCACCGCCTCCAATCCCATCATCTTCACTTCGGTTTTGGACGACCTCCAAGGTAGCTTGACGGTGGCTGATACCGGCCTTTGGGGCGGCGTCGTGATCTTGGGCAAGGCTCGCATCAACTCACGTTCGGACGGTGCGGCTCCGGCGTCCCCTGCAGAAGATCAAATTGAAGGTTTCTCGGTTTCGAGCGACCAGATCGGTCTCGTGACCTTCGGTGGCACGGACGATGCGGACAGCTCCGGCACGATTCAATACGTTTCGGTTCGTCACGGTGGTGCGGTGCTTGGCACCGCCAACGAGATCAACGGCTTTTCGATGGGCGGCGTCGGCTCCGGCACGACCATGGATCACCTCGAAGTGTTCGCCAACAAGGACGACGGTTACGAGTTCTTCGGCGGCACAGTCAACCCCCGCTACCTCGTCGCCGCTTTTGGCAACGATGACTGCTTCGATTTCGACCAAGGTTTCCGCGGCACGCTGCAGTTCCTCTTCTCAATCCAGACCGACATCACGGATGACCGTGGAGACAAGGCTCTCGAGTGGGACGGCGCCACTTCGCCCCTGTCCGCCACCCCGAAGGGTGACGTGACCGTGGCCAACTACACCGCCATCGGTATCGGCAACGCGAAGCAGCCGGGCGGTTCCGCTGGTCGCGCGAACACCGCGGTCAACATCCGCGACAACGTGACCGCCAAGCTCTACAACTCGATCTTCGTGAACTTCGCGAAGGGCCTGCTGATCGAAAGCGACGTCGGCGACATCGCTCCGGACATCAAGGGCAACATCTTCTTCAGCCACATCGCGGCCAACAACACGGCGGCCGGTTTGTCCGACGAAGGCACGATCAGCTACACCAGCACCTATTTCTCGGACGCGGCCAACGGCAACAGCATCGTTGATCCCCAGCTCAAGGGCATCAGCTACACCAAGGAAGCGGTTCTCGATCCTCGTCCCGCCACGGGCAGCCCGGCTCTCACGGCGGGCGTGACCCTGCCTTCGGGCCTGACGGCCGTGGCCTTCAAAGGCGCGTTCAGCACTACCCTCTGGACCACCGGTTGGACGAAGCTTTCTGAAGAGGGCTATCTGACCACCGACCTTGGCAGCGACACGAACCCCGATGACTTCGTCCCGAACGCTGGTTCGCCTTCCAAGCTCGCCAACGTCGCGACCCGCGGTCCCGTGGGCACCGCTGGCAACGAGCTGATCGCTGGTCTCGTGATCACCGGCCCGCAAACCCAGTCGGTCATGATCCGCGCGATCGGTCCCGGCCTGACCGCCTTCGGTGTGTCGGGTGCTTTGGCTGACCCGGTGCTCTCGATCCGTAACTCGGCCGGTGTGGAGGTTGCCTCCAACGACAACTGGTCGGGCACCAAGGCCGTCGAATACGCCGGCAAGCTCGGTGCTTTCGCACTGACGGAGGGTAGTGCTGACGCCGTGGTCCTCGCCACGCTGCCTCCTGGCTCTTACACCGCCGTGGTGTCGGGCAAGGGCAACACGACCGGCAACGCGCTGGTCGAGGTCTACGAGATCGATCTCCCTTAATCGGGGGCGATCCGAGCCACCGCGCTGAGCTTGAGCGCAGTCCGTTTAACGCGGGCGGTCCTTCGGGGCCGCCCGTTTTTTGTGCGCGAACCCGGGGCGGCGGGGCGGGCGCGACTTCGCCGTGAGAGCACAAAAAAACGCGACCCTCGCAAGGATCGCGTTGGAAAGAGGTCCGGCCGTTATCGGGCCGGTCCGAATGGGCCCGCGCCTTAGCCCTTGAGTGACTCGCGGAGGCTGTCGAGCTGGCCGGCGCTGCCGAGGAGTTCGTTGCGGCTGGCAATGAACTTGGCGTATTCGGCCATGAAGATCTTGCCCGGCGGGCGGAAGTCGAATTCGGCCGGCTTGTCGCGGAAGAACTCGCGGTGCACGCGGGTCCAGACGAGACGACCGTCGGTATCGATGTTGATCTTGGTCACGCCGCGCTTGGCGGCCGGGAGATACTCGTTCACGTCGACGCCCATCGAGTCTTGGATGGTGCCGCCGGCGGCGTTGATGCGGTCGACTTCTTCCTTCGGCACGGAAGAGGAACCGTGCATGACCAGCGGGTAGCCGGGGAGGCGCTTCTTGATCTCGTCGAGCACCTCGAAGTGGAGGGATTGTTTGCCCTTGAACTTGAAGGCACCGTGCGAGGTGCCGATGGCGCAGGCGAGGGAATCGCAGCCGGTGAGCTTCACGAACTCCTCGGCTTCGGCGGGCTCGGTGAGGCAGGCGTTGCCTTCGTCGACCTTGATGTCCTCTTCCACGCCGCCGAGCATGCCGAGCTCGGCTTCGACGGAGATGCCCTTGGCGTGGGCGCGATCCACGACGCGCTTCGTGATGGCGACGTTTTCGTCGAACTCGTCGTGGGATGCGTCGATCATGACCGAGCTGAAGAAGCCGGAGTCGATGCAGTCGTAGCAAGTCTGCTCGTCACCGTGATCGAGATGCACCGCGAAGATCGCCTCGGGGAAAATCTCACTGGCCGAGCGGATGATGGCTTCCAGCATGCGCTTGTCGGTGTATTTCCGGGCGCCCTTGGAAATCTGGATGATGAAGGGGGCTTTGGAATCAATCGCGCCCTGGAACAGGCCCATGGCTTGTTCGGCGTTGTTGATGTTGTAAGCGCCGACGGCGTATTTGCCGTAGGCGTGTTTGAAGAGCTGCGCAGTAGTGACGATCATGGTAGTTGGGCCCAGTTGAAGTGAAGGCAGTCGGAACGTATAAGTTACCGTTTGGCGTTTCTTAGCGGCAAGATTTTATCACCGGACGGGGCGGTTGGCTGGGCGGATCTTGCCCGACCTTGCGCTCATTCGGGTCGATCGGCGTCCGAGGAAGACGAGGCTGCGCTTAACCGCCCCCGGGAGGGGCGTCGGGTGGTCCGCCGCCGCCGGCGCTGCGAAACGCCTCGCTCATGACCTGGCCGGCCTGCTGGGTGGCCTGCAGTTCCTGCAGGGCGGTCAACTGGGGCGGCGAGAGCACGCCAGCGGCCTGGGTGATCACTTGATCCGTGATTTGAGCCGCGCCGCGGCTGGCCGAGGTTTGCTGCGTCGAGAGGATGGTGACCAGTTGATCGGCTTGCGCGGTGGTGAGCGGCGTCGAAGAGTAGCTCAGACGTTGCTCGATCTGCGAAACGGCGGCGCGCTGCGGCGCGGTGGCCTCGTAGGATTGATAAGTGGCGTAGGCATCGGCTCCGATCGCTGTGGCGATGCTCTGATCGATTTCGGACTGCGTCTGCTGCATCAATGCGGCGATTTCTTCGCGATTGGTGCGGGGATCGAGGCCGGCGGCGCGGGCGGCGCTCATGACGTCGAAACGGGCGGCTTGGCGATCCGCCAGCAGGGTTTTAAATTGTTCGAGTTGCGCGGGCGAGAGGTTGAGGCGCTTGAACAACTCCGCGTATTGGCGGTCGAGGCGGCTTTTGGCCTGGGCGGTCATTGCGGCGGCGAATTCCGGGTTCTGCATCAGCTCTTCCATGCGACGCGGGCCGTTGCGGCGGTTGGCGCCACTTTCGCGACGTTGGGTTTCCGTCTCGGCGGGATCGGCGGATTCATCCGTGGCGGCGGGTTGGGTCGGCGCCGACTGATCGGCGAGCGTCACGGAAAAGGCGGCGGCGCGCTGTGCTTCCTTTAGTTGGGCCTGCAAATCGGCTCGTTCCAGCGCGAGTTGGGCACTGTCAGTTTTGAGACGTCGAATCTCCAGGCTCTGGTTCCACGCGAACGCGCCAAGCCCGACGGTCGCCAAGGCGAAGATGGCGATCAGAAGAGTTTTCGGAGAAGTCACAGGCGGTGAGACGTGAAGTCGGCAAATAAGTTTCGGGATATTTGTCCGAAGCCTCCGCGTCTCCCGCCTGCCCTCCCTTTAGCGGGGCGGGAACTCGAAGTCGGCTTTAGACTTCGTTTTCGAAAGCACCAAGTAGGCGTTAAATTTGGAACCACGCTTGGAAACCATCCCTTCGATGAGGTTGGTTTTACCTTCGTTGAGCAGGCGTTCGACCTCCGCTTGAGGGATCTCTTGATCGAGCAAAGGATTTTTCAACTCGAACACGACCCGGTGGCCGCCGTCGCTGTTGGGTTTGCGCACGACGTAGGCATCGGCCGTCTTGAAGAGCTCGGCTTCTTCGCCGTGGGCTTTGCTGCCGCCGAGTTTGGTGGCCTTGCTGAAGTCCACTTCCTTCTTTTTGCGGGCGGCGCCTTTGGCCGGGGTCTTGCGCGGTGGGAATTCCCAGCCGATACGACTGCCGTTGCGGAGCAGGTGGGCGTCGAAGGGACGGCCGCGCTTGGAAATGAAACCTTGGATGAGGTCGGTCTTTCCTTGCTCGACCATCTGGATCGCCATTTCGCGGGTGATGGCTTTCTGGCACATCAGGCGACCAACGGAGAAGGTCTGCTCCCACGGTTCATCGCCGTCGTCCTTCTTCTTGCGGAGGATGTATTTGGTCGGCGCTTCGCAGAGTTCTTCGCCGGTTTTTTCGTCGGTCCAAAAGGGCTCCAGTTCGTCAAGGTCGACCTTGTTCCCGAAATCGAGCTCGGCCTTTTTCATGCCTTCTTTTTTGGCGTCGTCGACGATCTTGAGCGTAGCCGGAAAGTGGTTACCGGTGCGGGGGGAGATGAAGCCGTCGAGGGGGCCGACTTGGCCGGCGGTGACGAGTTCGCGGACTTCGGCTTCTTCGAGGCGGCGGCCGGTCATGGTCTTGTAGACCGTGAGGGTGCCGTCTTGGGATTTGTAGGACCGGAGGAGCTCGATCATGGGCTTCTGGTCGGTGGGCGAGATGATATCGGTCTCGGTGGTGCCGGCGTCCTCTTCGTTGAAGGTTTTGGTGCGTTCGACGATGCCTTTGGTGACGTCGACGATTTCCGTCATGAAGCGGTCGCGGTCGTAGCCGTTGTGCTCCATCTGGCGGAGTTTGGACTCCCACTCACCGGTCATGTCGGGGCGGGTGAGGGCGTCGGCTTGGACGGCGTGGAGGAACTCGAGGAGGCCTTCGGCCTTGGCGGTGGGGACGAGCTCGCGTTGGGCGCGTTCGACGTATTTCTGGTTGATGAGGCCGTCGATGGTGTCGGCGCGGGTGGCGGGGGTGCCGAGGCCGCGTTCTTTCATGGCGTCGGCCATGTCTTCGTCGTCGACGAGTTTGCCGGCGCCTTCCATGGCGGAGAGGAGGGTGGCTTCCGTGTAGCGGGGAGGCGGCTTGGTGGCTTC
This sequence comes from uncultured Opitutaceae bacterium, assembly GCA_963974355.1. Classification (GTDB taxonomy): domain Bacteria; phylum Verrucomicrobiota; class Verrucomicrobiia; order Opitutales; family Opitutaceae; genus Actomonas. The sequence continues at coordinate 15,605 of CAXBDS010000049.1, read as the reverse complement.
CTCGTGGAGGGTGACGGCGGCGGTTTTGGCCTGACCGTTATCGGCGGCGCCGAGGGCGGGGAGGGTTTTGTCTTTGCCGCCGGCTTTGGTTTTGGAGGCGGAGCCGGAGTCGGCGTCGTCGCTGTCGAGGGTGTCGCGGCCGTAGACGGCGAGCCAGCCGGGGACGCGGAGGATTTTGCCTTCGGTCTTGAAGGCGTGTTCGCCGGCGACGGTGGAGGTGCGGGTGGTGATGTCGAACTCGGCGACGGGATAGAAGGTGGCGACGAAGCGGCGGGCGATCATGTCGTAGACCTTGGCTTCGAGGTCTTCGAGTTTCTTGGGTTCGACGGGGGTCGGGATGATCGCGAAGTGATCGGAGATGCCGGCGTTGTTGAAGATGCGCTTGTTGGGGCGCAGGTAGCCGTTGGCGAGGAGGGTGGCGGCGTGGCCGGCGAGGTCGCCGCCGAGCTTTTGCAGGGTTTCGCGGCAGGTGGGGATGTAGTCCTCGGGGAGGGCGCGCGAATCGGTGCGGGGGTAGGTGATCATCTTGTGCCGCTCGTAGAGGGCCTGCGCGATTTGCAGGGTGCGGCGGGCGGAGATGCCGAAGCGGTTGTTGGCTTCGCGTTGCAGCGTGGTGAGATCGTAAAGACGCGGCGCAATCTGCGTGGAGGCTTTCTTGTCCTCGGTGACGACGGCGGGCGGGTGGCCGGAACAGGCGGAGAGAATGGCTTCGGCCTTGGCTTTTTGCCAGATGCGGTCGACGCGGTCGTGGTCGTTGTCGGCCGATTTTTTGAAATCGGGGCGCTGGTAAATGCCTTCGTAGTCGCCGCCTGCGACGGTGAAGGTGGCGGTGAGGCGCCAGTAGTCCTGCGACTTGAAATTGCGGATTTCGAGCTCGCGATTGAAGAGGATGGCGAGGGTGGGGGTCTGCACGCGGCCGACGGAGGCGACGTTGCCGGCGCGGGAGCCAAACATGCGCTTGGTGAGGGCGCGCGTGCCGTTGATGCCGATCAGCCAGTCGGCTTCGGAGCGGCAGCGGGCGGCGTCGGCGAGGCCGGCGAGTTTCTCGCCGTCGCGGAGATTCTCAAAAGCGGTGCGGATGCCGTCGGGCGTCATCGTCTGCATCCAGGCGCGTTTGACCGGGAGCTTGGCCTTGGCGAGTTGGTAGAGGTAGGTGAAGATCAGTTCGCCCTCACGCCCGGCGTCGCAGGCGTTGATGACCTGGTCGATGTCTTTGCGGCCGAGGAGCTTTTTGAGGAGCTGAAACTTGTCCTTGGAGCTCGGGATGGGCTTGAGGCCGAACTTCTCGGGAATGATGGGGAGCGTCTCTAACCGCCAGAAGCCATATTTCTTTTTGTCGATGTCTTCCGGCATCTCCAATTCGACGACGTGGCCGACGGCGGAGGCGATGACGTAGGTGTCGTTTTCATAGACATCACCCTTCTTCGGGACCTTGCCGAGGGCGCGGGCAAGATCGGTGGCCACGCTGGGTTTTTCGGCGATGATGAGCGACTTCATAGAGGGCGGAGCGGTAAGGGAGGGCGCCGGGCGATTACAAGGTTTTGTTTTTGAACCGGCCGCAAAGAGCCTCCGAAAGCCCGGTTGTGGCGGTATTGTAACCTGCCGGCATTTAGCCCGCTTGCGGGACGGGGTTTACCCGAGGTAAAACCGGTCCGGCGGGCGCCACTCGGCGGGGCCCGCGCCGATAGGGGATTAAAAAAAAGCCCCGACCGGGAAAGCGGTCGGGGCGAAGAGGGCGGCTTAAGCGGCGAGTTTAGGCGTCTCGGCCAAGGCGGCGTGGACGGCCTTGAGCATCGCGGCGATGGTCTCGTCGGTTTCGTCACCCATGTTGGAGATGCGGAAGGTTTTCCCCTTCAGCTTGCCGTAACCGCCATCGATCACGAGGCCGTGCTTGGACTTGAGCGTCTTGTTGAGCGCGGCCAAGTCGTAGCCGAGGGTATTGGCGAAGCAGTTCAGCGAGAGGGAGCCGTAGCCCTCTTTCGGGAACAGCTTGAAACCGAGGCCGCCGATGGACTCGCGCACGGTGGCATTGAGTCGGGCGTGGCGGGCGAAGCGGTTCTCAAAACCCTCGGCCTTGATGTCGGCGAGTTTGGACTGCAGCGCGTAGAACAAGGGGATGACGGGGGTGCTCGGGGTCATGCCCTTCTCGTGGTTGGCCTGGAACTCGAGGAAGTCGAAGTAGTAGCCGCGGTCGGCGAGGGTGGCGGCGCGGGTGCGGGCGCGTTCCGAAACCGACATGAGCGAGAGGCCGGGCGGGAGGGCGAGGGCCTTTTGCGAGCCGGTGATGAGGACGTCGATGCCGAGTTCATCCTTCTTGATCGGGAGCACGCTGAAGGAACTCACGGTGTCGACGATCGAAATGACCTCCGGGAACTCGCGCACGACGGCCATCAGGGCCGGCAAGTCGCTCATGCAGCCGCAGGAGGTCTCGTTGTGGATGAGGGTGATGCAATCGTAGCCGCCCTTGAGCAGTTCGGCGCGCACGGCCTCGGGGTCGACGGGTTGACCCCACTCGAACTTCAACGGGGTGGCGGTTTTGCCGCAGCGTTGGGCGACGTCATACCATTTGTCGGAAAACGCGCCATTCATGCAGTTCAACACCTTCTTGGCGCAGACGTTGCGCAGGGCACCTTCCATCGAGCCCCAAGCGCTGCTCGTGGACAGGTAGACGGGGTCTTTGGTGTAGGCCAAGGCCTGCAGGTCGGGCTGGATGGACTGGTAGAGCGCGACGAAATCGGTGCTACGGTGACCGATAGGCGCCTGGGTCATCGCTTGCAGCGTTTTTTGAGAGACGGCGATCGGGCCGGGAATGAACAGTTTGTAGGACATGGGAAGGAGCGAAACCTGAGGAATGAGACCGGGGAGCCTGAGAGCGGAAAATTAGGTGCTGGGCTCGACCGGAGCCGCCGGGGAGAGCGTGAGCAGTTTGGTGTTGGTTTCGGCGAACATGGCGACGCGAGGCTGCCACGTCGGCGCCTCGGTTTCGTCGACCACGGCGAACGACATGATCGTGAGCAGGTCTCCGCGGTTACCGAGGCGGGCGGTGGCGCCATTGAGCGAAATCGTCTTCGAGCCGGCGGGCGCGGGGATGGCGTAAGTCTCGAAACGACTGCCGTTGCCCATGTTTCCCACGAGGATTTTCTCGTATTCGCGCAGGCCGACGAGATCCATCATCTCGCGATCGATGGCGAGGCTACCCTCGTAGTTGAGCGAAAGGTCGGTGACTTCGACCCGGTGGAGTTTGGACTTCAGCAGATTAAGTTGCATGGCGCGGCAGGCCTCGCGATAGAGGACAGCGATCAAATCTCTCCCCGTCGTCCATCGTCAATTGCCTAATCCCTTCCCGACTGCTGCATGTCCGCCCCTTGGCTCAAGCAAAAGCTGAATGCCTTCGAGACGTTTGCGATCGATGTGATTTACGAGCGGCGGGATGATCCGGCGGCGCAAGTATTTGGGGCATTTTTACATGGCCTGTCCTGGATTTTTAGCGGCATCGCGCAGACCCGACTCTGGCTTTATCAAAAACGGATTCTACACGACCAACCGCTGGGCAGTTTGGTCGTGGTGGTCGGTAATCTTACGGTGGGCGGCACCGGGAAGACGCCTGTTGTCGAGAAATTCGCCCGGGCCTTGCGGGACCGTGGCCGCAAAGTCGCCATCCTCAGCCGCGGTTATAAGAGCAAGGCGCCGCCGTTTTGGAAGAAGGCATGGTATGGCCTCACCCACACCGCCGAACCGCCGCCGCGGATCGTGAGCGACGGCACCACCGTGCACCTCGACAGCGAGCAGGCGGGCGACGAACCCTACATGTTGGCGCGCAATCTTCCGGGCGTGATCGTGCTGGTGGACAAGAACCGGGTGAAAGCCGGCACCTACGCGATTCGGAAATTCGGCTGCGACACGTTGATTCTGGACGATGGTTTTCAATACCTGCCGCTCAAAGGCCGCCTGAACCTGCTGCTGGTCGACAAGACCAACCCATTTGGCAACGGCCGCCTGTTGCCGCGGGGTATCCTGCGCGAGCCGATCAAGCACCTTAAACGTGCCAGCTACGTCTTCTTGACCAAGAGCGACGGCCAGCGCGACCAGGAGTTGGAAGACCTGATTCGGCGGCACAATCCCGACGTCGATATCATCGAGTGCGCCCACCGCCCTCAGTTCTTGCAGTTGCTCGGCGCACCGCCCGAGGAGGTCGCCACGCGGCAGCCGCTGGCCTTTCTGGAAGGGAAACGCGTGGGCGCGTTTTCCGGCATCGCGACCCCCGATAGCTTTGAAAAATTTCTACGCGATCTCGGCGCCGACATCGCGTTCAAGCGCCGCTTCCTCGATCACTACCGCTTCGTCTACGACGACTTTGTTTCGATCTTCAGCGAAGGGTTGGAAAAGAAGGTCGATTTCATCGTCACCACGGAAAAGGATGCGGTGCGCATCGCCAAAGACCTGCCGTGTCCGGTGCCGATTTACTACCTGCGTCTGGAGATCGATATTCTGACCGGGGCCTCCGACTTCGACGAAGCCGTGCAGCGGCTGTGTTTCCCGGAGACCCGTCGATAGCACCGGACGGCGGTTTCCTTCGGCGTATCGCTCCAACCGCGACCGGAAGCGCACGGCAGCTTTCCCCCTTGCGGCGGGCCCGACGGGGCGCGATAGGTTCCCGTTATGATTACTGATCCTCGCTTTGAGAAATTGGCGGCTGGGCTTACCGGGTTTTCGGTCGAGTTGAAAAAGGGCGAACGCGTTTTGATCGACGCCTTCGATGTGCCCGACGCGATGGTGGTGGCGTTGGTGCGGGCGGCCCGGGCGCTGGGGGCGATCCCTTACGTCAACATCCACCGCGCCCGGCTCACGCGTGAGCTGATGATGAGCGGCTCTGAAGACCAGTTCACCACGCAGGCGGCGGTCGCACTCAAGCAGATGCAAAGCATGGACGCCTACATCGCGCTCCGCGGCTCGGAAAATATTTTCGAGAACTCCGATATTCCCGGCGAGAGCGTGCGTCAGTATTCGCGCGCCATGAAGGCCGTGCTCGATTATCGGGTGAACAAAACGAAATGGGTGGTGCTCCGTTGGCCGACGACCGCGATGGCGCAGCAGGCCATGATGAGCACGGAGAAGTTCGAGGACTTCTATTTCGACGTCTGCACGCTCGACTACGCCCGCATGATCCCGGGCATGCGGGCCCTGAAGAAGGTCATGGATGCGACCGACAAGGTGCATATCAAGGGCCCTGGCACGGATCTGACGTTCTCGATCAAAGGCATCGGGGCGCGCGAATGTGGCGGTCAGAGGAACATCCCGGATGGAGAAGTGTTTTCGTGCCCGGTGAAGGACAGCGTGGAGGGCGTCATCCAATACAACGCGCCGACCGTATACCTCGGCACGTCGTTCGACAGCATTCGCCTCGTTTTCAAGAAGGGCAAAGTGGTCGAGGCGACAGCCAACAACACCAAGCGTCTCAACGAGATCCTCGATAGCGACGCGGGAGCGCGCTATATCGGTGAATTCGCCATCGGCTTCAACCCGCACATTCTTGAGCCGATGCGCGATATCCTCTTCGACGAGAAAATCGGCGGTTCTTTCCACTTCACACCCGGGCAGGCTTACGAGGGCGTGGGCAATGGCAACAAGTCGCAGGTGCACTGGGACATGGTCTGTATCCAGCGGCCCGAATACGGGGGCGGCGAAATCTGGTTCGACGGCAAACTCATCCGCAAAGACGGCCTCTTCGTGCCCAAGTCGCTGCACAAGCTGAACCCTCACTACCTGCTCGGGCAGAAGTGAGCCCGGACACGGATTTTTTTAACCACGAATGAGCCCGAATAGACACGAACATTTCGAACCCAAGCTGACCGCGGCCGGGATGATTTCCATTCGTGTGACCTCGTGTCCATTCTTGGTTAACTTCAGCCTCTGATGACGCCGCCTGATTCCGCGCTGCGCAGCTTCATCTGGTCGCTGCCCAAAACCGAAACCCACCTTCACATTGAGGGGGCGCTGCCCTATGAATTGCTGCGGGCGTGGGATCCGGCGAAGTATCCGCCTGAGCCGGCATTTCGATCTTTGGATTACCGGTTCCCCTCGTTCCCCGATTTCGATGCGACCCTGTTGGGGCACGCGTTGCCTTGGTTCACGTCGGCCGAGCGTTACTACGAAGCGGCGCGCATCGTTTTCGCCCAGCATGTCGTGCAGAATGTGCGCTACGTGGAAACCAGTTTTCACCTGCCGGTGACGCAGTTCATCAACGTGCCGGGCAAGGAAATCATCGCCGCCATTCGCGCGGCGGTGCCCGCCGGCCTCGAGGTGCGTGTATTCGCGGGGATGTTACGGACGGATTACGCCGGGCCGATGCAAGCGGTGATCGATGACTTGGCGAATTGGGCGGAGTTGGACGGAGTCGACCTGCACGGCTTTGAACAGATCGCGACCGAGGCGTGGACGGCCCCGGTGTGGGCTCGCCTCCGTGCGGCGGGGAAGGTGACCAAGTGCCACGCGGGTGAATTCGACGGCGCCGCCCGCGTGCGGGAAGCGATCGTCGACCTCGGTGTCACGCGCGTGCAACACGGGGTGCGCGCCGGGGAAGACCCGGCGGTCGTGCAACTCGCGGTCGATCACGGCGTGACCTTTGACGTATGCCCCTTGAGCAACCTGAAACTCGGGGTGGTGCCGTCGCTCGCCCGGCACCCGTTGCGCACGCTGATGCAGGCGGGCGTCAACTGCACAATCAGCACGGATGATCCCTTGGTTTTTGCGAATCAGCTCGGCGATGACTACGCGGCGCTGGCGACCGAGGCAGGGTTTACCCGCGGGGAACTGGCCCAGTTGGCGTGCAACGGTTGGCAGGTGGCGGATGTGTCCTCCGATCGCCGCGCGACGTTTATCGCTGAGATCGACCGGCTATTGGCCGTATCCCCGTGAGCGAAACCTACCAAGTGCCGAAGGCAGCCGGCCGTGCGCGAGCCGACAAGGTGTTGGCGGGGGCTTTCCCTGAACACAGTCGCACGGCGTGGCAGCGCGCCTTTGATGCCGGTCTCGTGCTCCGTGATGGCGAGTCGCTCAACCAAAAGCAGATGGTCGAGCCGGGCGAGGTATTGGCTTATTCGTTTCCGGAGGTGAAGGCCGCCGAGCTGCGCGCGGTCAAAATCCCGTTGGATGTGCTATTCGAAGACCCGCACATGATCGCGCTGAACAAGGCGGCGGGCATGGTGGTGCATCCGGGCGCGGGCACCGGCGAGGACACCCTGGTGCATGCGTTGCTCGCGCATTGCGCGGGGGGCTTGAGCGGGGTCGGGGGCGTCGAGCGTCCCGGCATCGTGCATCGGCTGGATCGCGAGACCTCCGGGATCATTGTGGTCGCGAAATCCGACGCGGCGCATCGCGGCTTGGCGGCGCAGTTTGCCGAGCGTAATCTGCACAAGGAATACCTCGCCGTCGTCAACGGTGTGCCGGACCTGCTGAGCGGATCGGTCAACCTGCCGATTTCCCGGCATCCAATCCATCGCCACCGCATGACTACGGGGGAAGGCGGCAAACCGGCGCGCACGGATTGGAAGGTCGAGGAAGCGTTCAAGGGCGTGGCGATGCGCCTGCTGCGGTGCCGTATCCATACCGGCCGCACGCATCAGATCCGCGTGCACATGAAATCACTCGGTCTGCCGATTTTGGGCGACCTCACCTATGGATGGAAGCCCCTCGAGCATCCGCACCTAGAGGTGCCGCGGGTCATGTTGCACGCCGCGCATCTGAAGTTTACCCATCCGATTTCCGGGCAGCCGTTGGCCTTGGAGGCACCGTTGCCGCCCGACTTCCAGGCGGTGATCAAGCAGCTGCGTCAGGCCTCGAGCAAGACGGCCGCCAAGCCCCAGCGTAAGTTGTAAAACGAGTGCTGGTAACCGGTGAATCCGCCCAGTTTGGCGACGGCGATCATCGTGACCAAGGCGGCCGGAAACACATCCGCGCGACTGGCCGGTAGGCCGGGGAACACGCGTCTGGCCGCGAGATCGAGTGGGCGCAATTCCGCCAAAAAGCCCTCGAGCGTCGTGACCGGGATGGTCTGAGGCGTGTCGCCGATGGGCCGACCTTGGGACGCACCGAGCAGGGCGCGGACGGTAGTCATGCTGCCGCCGGCAAAGACCGCGGTGGCACCCGGCTGCGGAGCGAAGCCGCGGTCGGTCAACACGGTTCGCACGTGGGCGGCGAGCGCGGTTTCCTCGGCGGGCAGCAACGGTGCGGCCGGATTGGTGATGAACTGTTCGGTCAGGCGCACGCAACCGAGGCGAGCGCTGAACGCCTGATGGATTTTGCGGTCGTGAAACGCGAGGCACTCAAGACTGCCGCCGCCAAGATCGAAGACGTGAAAGTCGCGCAGGTGAGCGAGCTCCGGGTCGGTGGTCAGGCCGCGGCCGATGAAGTCAGCCTCCTCATCGCCGTTGAGGACGCGAATGCGTTGGCCGGTGGCATCGAGCACCCGGGCCACAAACTCGGCGCCGTTGGAGGCGTCGCGCACGGCACTTGTGGCGACCAACTCGATACGGGTAGGGGCGTGGTGCTGGGCGAGCGTCACCAGTTCGCGGATGGCCGCCACTCCGTTCGCGATGCCGGCTTCCGCCAGATAGGGGTGATCGCGGCCGATGCCCGCACTGATTCGAGCCTCGATCGTGCGCGTGGCGAGGGCCTGCACCCGCCCCGCTTCGTCGCGGGCCGCCACGAGGAGTTTGATGGTGTTGGAACCGATATCGATGACGGCGACAGGAGGCATGGGGCAGCGGTGGAAGAAGGGGCGAAATGCGTTGGAGCCGTTCCTAGAGCACAAAGGCCGCCGGCGCGATGAGGACGACAAATTCACCTTTTTTGCTGCCGGCCCTGAGCCGTTGCGCGACGTCCCCGGCGGGGCCGACGAGGAACGTCTCGTGCAGTTTCGTGACTTCCCGGGCGAGGCAGATGACGCGATCAGGGCCGAGGGTGGCGACGATTTCCGCCGCGAATTTGTCGATGCGGTGACAGCTCTCGAAGAGCGCGATCGTGTAGTCAAAATCGCGATACTTCTCCAGAAATGTGATGCGAGCGGCTGACTTGGGCGGAAGGAAACCCACGTAGAGAAAGCCGTTGGTGGGCAGGCCGGCGGCGCTCAGGACGGCAGGTAATGCCGAGGCGCCCGGGACCGGCACGACCGGCAGGCCGCGCCGGCGGCAAGCGCGCACGAGGCGGAACCCCGGGTCGCTGATCGCCGGGGTGCCGGCGTCACTGACAAGTGCGATCGAGCGCCCCGCGGCGAGTTGATCGGCGAGCCGTTCGGCGGCTTCGTTTTCGTTGTGATCATGATAAGCCACCAACTCGCGATGGAGGCCGAAACGCGTAAGCATGCCGCCGGTCGTGCGGGTGTCTTCGCAGGCCACGAGATCGACCCGGCCGAGGATGGCGCGGGCGCGCTCAGTGAGGTCGGCCAGGTTGCCGATGGGGGTCGCGACGACGTAGAGGTGGCCGGGCTGCGGCGTGAGAGAGCTGTTTTCGGCCGGAGCAGTCATGCGGAGAGAGAGACACAAAAAATCCGGCGCCGAGCGGCGCCGGATGGCGAGGGAAAAACGACGGGCGATGCTTGGCTCGCCCGGGCGTGGTCACTTGATCGATTAGCGGATACCGCTGCCGGGCGTGGTGCCCATGCCGGGGACCTGACCTTCCCAAGTGGCCGGTCGGCTCCAAGGGATGGACGTGTCTTGATCGGTTTGCGACGTGCAACCCGTGAGCGCGAGTGCACCCAGCGAGGCCATGAGGGTGAGGATCAGGCGGAGACGATTCATAGATTAATTTACGAGCATGGCAGCGTCTCCTTTTTGGAGCGAGCCTTGAAGTGATTCCGGCAGCACTTGGGCCACCGAATAGTTTTCGCGCACGTCGCTGATCTGCACGCGAGCCATCGGGTCGGCCCCGCGGCGCACGAGGAGTTCCTGGGAAAGGGTGGCCCCGTTGGTCGATCCATAGTTGAGGATGACGAAGGCGCTCTTGGGGCCGACGGTGACGACCCGGGCGTTCATCGAGCGGTCGGCGCTGAAGCTGGCCGCCGGCGCGGCGTTCACCGGTGCCGGCGAGCCGTTGTTTGCATTGCTGATGCGGGTGTTCAACTGGTTCTGAAGCGTGGCGACGTTGCTTTCGAGTTTATCGATCATCTCACGCAATCCATTGGCTTCTTGCGGGCTGACGCTCTGGGCGGCGGCGAGGCGGGCCTGCACCAATTCGCGTTTGGAGGCGGTGAGGGCGCTGGTCAGCGTTTGCTCGGCTTCCTGGCGGGCGGTGAGTTGGGTGCGAGTCTGGTTTAGCTCGCGGGAAATCTGCACGGCACGGGCTTCGGCGGCGGTGAGTTTCGATTTGGTGTCGCCGAGATCGGCGTCGAGCGCGTTCAGTTGGCGTTGCAGACTTTCGCCATGCTCGCTGGCTTCGGCGAGTTCGGTCGAAAGACGGGTGGCGCGGGCTTCACTGGCGGTTAAGCTACGTTGCAATTCCGCTTTGGTATTGCCGATGACGACGTAGAGACCGGCGGAAGCGAGCGCACCAAGCAGCGCCAGCACCGACAAGGCGAGGGTAAGTGTTTTCATAGGGGGACCGTGGTTTTGGCGGGACGGCGTCCGAATGAAAAGCGGAAAACTATCGACCGGCGGAGAAGACCGCCGGTCAGGCGGGGGAGTGCTGGTGACCTACGCGCTGGCGTAGGTGCTTTCGAACCACTTCGGCTGGGTGTTTTTCCGGACGATGCCATTGGCGGCCAGATGCTCGAGGATCTTGAAGGTGAGCTCGGGGTTGCCGTCGATCTGCGCGGCGAGGGACTCGGCCGTAAAGGCCGTGCCAGCGGAGCCGGCCAAGGCAGCGGTGATTTTCTGTTTGAGCGTGATGACGCCGCCCGCGGCCTTCTTACCGGCTTCGACGCCGGGTTGGTGGTAGGCGTTGATGTTGATGAGGGAGGCGTAGAGGCCGACCACGCGCTCGTAGAGGGCGATGAGCATGCCGATGACACGCGGGGAAACCTCGTCGACCGTGATCGTGATGGAGCTGCGGTCCTTCTCGGTAAGGGCGTCGCGGGTGCCGAGGAGGAAGCCTTGGAGATAATCGCCGGAAGTGTTGCCGGGATCGACTTCGAGCGATGCGCCCGCGCGGTCTTTGAGCACTTCGATGAAGGTGACGAAGAAGTTGTTAACGCCTTCGCGCAGCTGTTGCACGTAGGCGTGCTGGTCGGTGGAGCCTTTGTTGCCATAGACGGCGATGCCTTGGTTTACGACCTTGCCGTCGAGATCAAGTTCCTTGCCGAGTGACTCCATCACCAGCTGCTGCAAGTAGCGGGAGAACAGCAGCAAGCGGTCCTTGTAGGGCAGGACGACCATGTCCTTGGCCCCTTTGCCATCGGTGGCGAAGTGCCACATGAGCGCGAGCAAGGCGGCGGGGTTTTCCTTGGTCACGGGAACCCGGGTGACGGCGTCCATCTCGGCGGCGCCCGCCAACATCGCGCTGATGTCGAGGCCCTGCAACGCGGCGGGCAACAGGCCCACTCCGCACAGTTCGGAGGTGCGCCCGCCGACCCAGTCCCACATCGGGAAGCGGGCGATCCAGCCCTCGCTGGCGGCAATGCTGTCGAGTTTCGAACCGTCGCCGGTAACGGCGACAAAGTGTTTGGACGGATCGAGTCCGGCGGCGCGGAAAGCGGCCTGGGCTTCGAGCATGCCATTGCGGGTTTCCATCGTGCCGCCCGATTTCGAAATCACCACGGCGAGCGTGGAGGGCAACTGGCCGGCGAGCGAGGCGAGCACGTAGTCCATGCCGTCCGGGTCGGTATTGTCGAAGAAGCTGACCGCCATCTTGTCGGCACCGGGCTGGCTGAGGGCGTGGGTGACAAATTGCGGGCCGAGGGCGGAACCGCCGATGCCGATGACCAGCAGTTCGGTGAAACGTCCGCCGGCGGCGGGGGCGATCTTGCCGGCGTGCACATCGGCGGCGAACGTCTTGATTTGGTCGAGGGCTTCGGTGATGGCGGCCGTCAGCTCCGGGGTCGGCGCCCGGGCCGCGTCGCGCAGCCAGTAGTGGCCCACCATGCGGTCTTCATCGGGGTTGGCGATGGCGCCCCCTTCCAGCGCCGCCATGGCGGCGTAAGCGTCCTGCATGGCCGGTTCCATCTTGGCGAGGAAGCCGTCGGGAAACGGGATGCGGCTAATATCGAGCGCAAAGCCGAGCGACGGGTTCGTGTAGTAGTGGGTTTTGAATCGGGACCAGGACATGGGCAGAGTGCGGGAAGGATGGAGGTGAATCAGGCGTTCGCCGGATGGATTACAGGTATTTGTCGGTCACGGCGCCTTCGGAAGCAGAGGCGACGAGTTTGGCGTATTTGGCCAGGACGCCGCGGGTTTCGCGGGGCGGGGCCGGCACGTAAGCCGCCATGCGGCTGGCGTATTCGGCGTCGGAGATCAGGACGTCGATGCTGTTTTTGACGGCGTCGATTTCGATCATGTCACCGGTTTGCACGATACCGATGGGCCCGCCGCAGGCCGCTTCGGGCGTGATGTGCCCGACGTCGAAGCCGTGACTGCCGCCGGAGAAACGCCCGTCGGTGATGAGTGCGACGTCTTTGATCAAACCTCGACCGGCGACCGCGCTGGTGGGCGAGAGCATCTCGCGCATGCCGGGACCTCCGACCGGACCTTCGTTGCGGATGACGACGACATCGCCTTTCACGACATCGCCGCGGAGGATGCCTTTCAGCGCGTCTTCCTCACCCTCGTAGACTTTGGCCGTGCCCTTGAAGTAGAGGCCTTCCTTGCCGGTGATTTTGCCGACGGCACCGGTGGGCGCGAGGTTGCCGCGCAGCACGCGCAGGTGCGTCTCGGTTTTGATGGGCTGATCCCAAGGGCGAATGATGTCCTGCTCGGACGGATACGCCGGGTAGGGCTGCACGTCTTTGAGGCTTTCGGCGATGGTCTCGCCGGAAACCGTGAGGCAATCGCCATGCAGCAGCCCGCGATCCAGCAAGACCTTCATCATGGGGCGAATGCCGCCCACGCGCACCAAGTGGCTCATGTTGTATTTGCCGAAGGGCTTGAGGTCGGCGAGCAACGGGATGCGTTCGCCGATGACCGCAAAATCGTTGAGTTCGAGCGGCACCTCGGCGGCGTGCGCGATGGCGAGCAGGTGGAGGATCAGGTTGGTCGAACCGCCTAGGGCGAGACACACCGAGATGGCGTTCTCGAACGCCTTGCGTGTCATGATGTCGCGCGGTTTTAGACCGGACTTGAGCATGGCCATGACGGCCGCGCCGGCGCGTTCGCAGTCTTTGCGCTTGGGTTCGCCGACAGCGAGCTGAGCACTGCTGTTCGGCAGGCTCATGCCGAGGGCTTCGATCGCGCTGGCCATGGTGTTGGCCGTATACATGCCGCCGCAGGAGCCGGGGCCGGGGATGGCGCCGGCCTCGACTTCCTTCAGGCCGGCGTCGTCGAGCTCGCCTTTGGCATGCTTACCGACCGCTTCGAAAACCGAAACGATGTCCAAGGGCTTTTGGTGATCACAGTCACTGGCGGCGAAGCCCGGCATGATCGTGCCGCCGTAGATGAACACCGAGGGGCGGTTCAGGCGGGCGAGGGCGATCATCGCGCCGGGCATGTTTTTGTCACAGCCGCCGATGGCGATGACGCCGTCAAATCCTTCGGCCGCGACGGCCGTCTCGATGGAGTCGGCAATCACTTCACGGGAAACCAAGCTGTAACGCATGCCTTGGGTGCCCATGCTGATGCCGTCGGTCACGGTGATCGTGTTGAAGTAGACGGGTTTGCCGCCGGCCTCGGCGATGCCCTTGCGGGCATGTTCACTGAGATCGCCCAAGTGAACGTTGCACGGCGTCATGTCGCTGGCGGCGGAGGCCACGGCGATCTGCGGTTTCTTGAAGTCCTCGTCCGTAAAACCCACGGCGCGGAGCATTGAGCGGGCGGGCGCGCGGTCTAGACCGTCGACGACAATGGAGGAGTGGGGGCGAAGAGGATCGGTCGGAGCGCTCATGGAAAATCGCTCGCCATCTGACCAAAGGCGGGAGGCTCCGGCAAGCGGTGTTTTCGGGTTTGCTTCGAGGCAGGTCGCACCCATCACTGGCGGGCTTTCGCACGCATGGCTTTCTCCCTTCCACAGGTTCTGCAGGCGCTGCTCTTTTCCTCGAGCCAGCCGCTGTCCGTCAAAGACATCCAAGCTGCGTTCACGCGGTTTCATGAGCAGGCCCCGGCGCCTGCGGTTGGGCCAGAGACCGAGGGAACGCCGGGGGAAAGCGAAGCCAATCCGCCGGACACCGGCGAACCCGCCGAAGTCATTGCCGAAGACGAGGCCGCCGATGAAATGGCCGATGTGCCGACCTTGATCACCGGGGCGCAAATTCGGGAGGCAATGGATGCTCTGGCCGCCGAGCTCAGAGAGAAAAATGACGTTTATCTGCTGATCGAGGGCGCCCAAGGATACCGGCTGGTGACGCATCCCCGCTTCGCTCGTTGGGTGCGGGTGCTGCGCAATGAACCGGCGCCGACGCGCTTGTCGCAATCGGCCTTGGAGACGCTCGCGATCGTGGCTTATCGCCAACCGGTCACCCGCAGTGAGATCGAGGCGATTCGCGGCGTTTCGGCCGACGCGGGCCTCAATAAGCTTTTGGAGCGCGAGCTCGTTTATATCACCGGCCGGGCCGACTTGCCGGGGCGGCCCCTGCAGTATGGCACCACGGATAATTTCATGGAGTTCGTCGGCGTGAAATCGCTCGTCGAACTGCCGTCAAGCGACGTGCTTTCGCCGCGCCAGATCGACGAATGGCTTAAGAATGCGATGAATCCCGCGACCCCGGGCGACGCCGAGATGGGCTTGCCGTTGGAGGAAGGCGAAGGCGATACGCCTTTGGGAGACGACGCCTCGGTGGAGGAGCCCGTGGCGTCGATTTCGTCGGGCGAGTCGGAAACCGAATCGGCTCTCCCCCCTCGAGCCGATGAGGAATCGGCCGACGACACCAAACCTGTTTAACCTTTCCGACCCGACCATGGACCCGTTGCAACCCATCCGCGAACAGATCGATCGCCTCGACCGTAACTTGGTCGAGCTGCTCAACGAGCGCCTCGCCTGCGCGGCCGAGATCGGCAAACTCAAGCGCAGCTCCGGCGGCCAGATTTATGTGCCCGAACGGGAAGACGCGGTCCTGCGCAAGGTCGCTTCGTTGAATCAAGGGCCGATCAAGGACAACGCGTTGCGGGCGATCTATCGCGAGATCATGTCGGCGGCCATTGCCTTGGAGAAACCCTTGCTCATCGCCTACCTCGGTCCGGAGGCGACTTACACGCATGCGGCGGCGATCAAGAAATTCGGCGCGAGCGTCGACTATCACGCCATGCCGACCATCGCCGACCTCTTCACGGCGGTCGAAAAAGGTGAGGCCGACTACGCCGTGATTCCGATCGAGAACTCGACCGAGGGCAGCGTGCGTGAGGCGCTCGACAGCTTCGTCGAGAGCGACGTGAAGATCGTGGCCCAGATTTATATGGAGATCAGCCATGCGCTGATTTCCAACTCACCGCTGGAAAAGATCACCAAGGTCATTTCCAAGGATCAGGCCTTGG
>CAXBDS010000048.1:0-28624 GCA_963974355.1 uncultured Opitutaceae bacterium | reverse complement strand
GGCGGGCGCTTCGCCCGCCTCGCGCTCGCCCACGTTTACGGTCGCAGCGACGTCATCGCCGAAGGTCCCCGCTTCGAATCGATGCAGGTCAATCCCGACCGCACGATCACCCTTCACTTTGCCAACGCCGACGGCCTCCGCAGTCGCGATGGTCAGCCACTCAGCGATTTTGCGGTGGCCGGCGATGACCACTATTTTCAACCCGCCGAAGCCAAAGTAGCCGGTTCAACCGTCGTGGTCAGCTGCCGGGGCGTGAGCCAACCGGTGAGCGTGCGCTTCGGCTGGCGGGACACCGCCACGCCCAATCTCGAAAACAGCGCCGGCCTGCCGGCCGAACCGTTCCGCACCGACGACTGGCCGGTGAGGAGAGCCCTCCCCGTGATCCCGGACCAGCCCTGATTCCGACCGTCGTCCGTTACGCCTTCGGACGACTGACCACCGCCACCCCGTAACGAGGCAGCTCCAGCCGCTCGACCTGCCCGCCGTTGAGCAGGTCGGCCATCGCACCGGGCAGGGCGAATTCACGCGGGCCATCCGCCAGATTGATCACGACAAACACCTCGCGATCCGCCCCCACCCGCCGCCCGACCGAGACGCCCGCAGGCACGTCGAGCCGCACCGGTTCAATCCCCGCGTCCGTGACAAGACGAGCGGCCGTCGTCGCCATCAACGACGAATCCAGCACCGCCCCGATGTAGGTGATCCGACCGGCGCCCACGCGGCGCGTGACGACCGCCGGTTTGCCTTCCAACCACGCATTCCCGGCGCCGTAGCGCATCAACACCTCCGTGTCCGGAGCGAGCGAGTCAAAGATCTCCGCCCAGATGTCGATCGTGCCCTTGCCCCATTCTCCGGCCACCGGCACGGGCTCAAGCAGGGCGTAAAACTGTTCCACCCGGGCGCCAAGCGTCGGCACCAAAGGTCCCGGCTGACGCTCTTGGTTGAGCGCGTTGAAGCCGTTTTTCATGCCCGAACGGGGCCCGAGCACGAGGTGTCCGCCCGCCTTCACGTAGTCGATCAAATGCTGCGCCACGTCTGCGGAGATCACGTTCAGGCTCGGTGCGACGACCAGCTTGTAACGGTTGAGCGGCGCCAGCGGGACCACGATGTCGACCGACTGCGTCTGGTCGCGCAGCGCTTGGTAGTAGCTCTGCAAGACTTCCATCTGGTCGTAGCGACGGCTGAAACGATTGAAGTCGATCGCCCAACGGCTGTCGTAGTCGTGCAGCAAGGCCACATCGGACTCCGGCGTGGTGTCGGCCAATTTGTCGCCCATCCGGGCGAACTCCGCCCCCGCCTGCGCGATTTCCTCGAAGACGGGCACCGGCGTGCCGTCGGGCCCCACCAATGAACCGTGATACTGTTCCTGGCCGTTGAGCGCGCTGCGCCATTGCCAATAGGCCACGCAATCCGCGCCGTGCGCGATCGCATGCCAGGTCATCGCGCGGGTTTCCCCCTTGTCGAGGGAGTTGCTCGCCGTGGGCGACCAATCGACGAAGCCCGGCGCCATTTCCATCACCCAAAAATTCTGCTGCCGCCAGCCGCGCACCAGATCGTGCGTGGAACCGCTGCGATACGGATTCAGGTGGCCGGTGCCGTTCTTGCTCACGTCATCGTATCCGGAGCCGAGATACTCGTCCCACGAGATGACATCGAGGTCCGCCGCAATCTGCTGGCGGTTGAACCGGTTCGCCCAGCCGAGACCGCCCAGGTTGGTCGTGATCAACTGACCGGGGGCAACGTGCGCCCGCAGGACATCGAGTTGATTACGCTGGAAGCTGCGCCATGTGTCGGTGACGAAACGCTTGTAATCGAGCGAGAGCCCGGGGTTGGCGCGTCCGGTCGTCATGGGGATCTGGCTGAAGTCGTCGTAGGTCTGACTCCAATACGCCGTGACCCAGTGCTTGTTGAGCGCATCGACCGAGCCATACTTGTCCTCGAGCCAGGCGTGGAATCTGGCCCGGGACTCGGGGTCGAAGGAATCCTCGGTATATTCGTTGCCGATCTGCCACGCGATCACATGGGGATTGTGGCCGAAACGCTCAGCCATCCGCGTCACGATCTGGGCGCAGAGTTCCCGATATTTTTCGCTGCCAATCGAAAAGTGACGCCTCGAACCGTGCTGCAGCTGCCGGCCGTCCTCGCCCACGCGCAGGACCTCTGGATACTTCGTGGTCAACCACGCCGGCGGCGTGTCGGTCGGCGTGCCGAGGATCACCACCATGCCATGCCGGGCCGCGGCCTCGATCGCCCGCTCCATCCAATCGAGCGAATAGTTCCCCTCCGAAGGCTCCAGACTGCTCCACGCAAACTCGCCGATGCGCACCATGTTCATCCCCGCCTGCTGCATGTAGGACAGATCACTCTCCCACTGCTCTTCGGGCCATTGTTCAGGATACCAGGCCGAGCCCAGCATCAACGGCGGCGTGGGATCGATCGTCACGGCGGGGGACGCGGCACGGGCGGCGCCGAGCAGGGAAACGGCCGCAAGGCCGGTCAGGACAGAGAGTCTTAGGTTCATAAAAGGAAGGAGGGGAATTAGGGTTGAGCCGAGGTGAGGGTGAGCACCGCGTCCGGCAGGCCGGGCGAGGAAGCGGTCACCGTAATGGCGCCGCCGGCGGGATCGGCGCGAACCACGGCCAGCGCCCGCCCCTGATACAAAATAACATCGGAACCGACGTAGGATTCCATGGCCGTCGGGTCGCCGGAGCCCACCGCCATCAACCGGGCCGGGCCCTCGACGGCGAATGTCAGGCGCGGCGCGGCGTGCGGCTGCCAACGACCGGCGGCATCGATCGCCTCGACGGTCACAAAGGCCAGGTCCCGCCCGTCGGCCCGCACGTGCGTCCGATCCGCAGTCAGACGGATCGCCTCCGCCCGCCCGGCCGATTCCAGCACGAACTCTTCGTGCCCGACGCCCGCCCGCCGTCCCACGACACGCAGTTCCCCGGGGGCGTAGGGCACATGAAAAACGGCTTTGAATTCCTGGGCCACGCCCGTGGGTTTCTCTCCCACCAGCTCATCGTTCAGGAAAAGCAAAACGTCATCGTATCGTGAATACACCTCGACGGTCAGGGACTCGCCTTCGTGCCCGGCCCAGCTCCACGTCGGCAGCAAGGGCGGCAGCGACCACGGCGTCACATTCCACGGCTTGCCCCCGGGCGGAGGCACCGCCACGGCGGCGTAAAGCTTCTCGCCCCCATCCCAGACGATCTTCCGGTAGTGCGAGGCCGGTTTGCGCCAACCCGTGAGGTCGATGTCACCGCAATAGGCGGCGTGCCACGGATACATGTCGGCCTCCCAATGTTTCTTCGCCTCTTCGTCGGGTGGAAACACCCGGCCGATGCCCGCCTCGCCGAGGTAGTCGAGCGCCGTCCACACAAAGTCTCCGATCACGTAGGGCTGGTCGCGCATGATCGCCCAGTTGGCGAAAGCCTCGCTCTGGTAGGACTCGGAGGCGAACATGATGCGTTGCGGCAGACGCACATGATCCACCGCCTGACGCGTCAGTTCGTAGTTGTAGCCAGCCACCTCAAAGGCGGCGAAGAGCGGATCGAGCTCCGTCCACTCGCGGTTCTTGCCGGCGCCGTTTACACCCGCCGTCACCGGCCGCGTCGGATCCAACTCGCGAATTTTCGCGGCCAACTCACGGGCGATGCGCCGGCCGGACTCGCTCGTCCGCTCAAACATCTCGTTGCCCGTGCTCCACATCACCACCGACGGGTGGTTTCGGTCCCGCCGCACCCAGGTCTCGATGTCCCGCGCCCACCACTCATCGAAATCCTCGCCGTAGTCGTGCACGCGTTTGGGCATGCGCCACCCATCGAACGCTTCGTCGAGCACGAGCAGACCCAGCCGATCGCAGGCCTCCAGGAAAGCACGTGACGGCGGATTATGCGAGGTGCGGGCAGCGTTGAACCCCGCCTCTTTGAGCAACTCCACCTTGCGCTCCTCGGCCCGATCATCAGCCACGGCGCCGAGGATGCCGTTGTCGTGATGGACGTTGCCGCCGAGCAGCTTCACCACCTGCCCGTTCAATTCAAAACCACGCGCAGCGGTATAGCTCAACGTGCGCACGCCAAACGCCGTGTCCGACGTGTCTCCGGGCTGCCCGTCCCGCGAAACAGTGATCTCCGCCCGATAGAGCGCGGGCGATTCCGGCGACCACAAGGCCGGCCGCCGCACGATTAGTTCCGGGTTCAGCACAAACTCCGCACCGGCCGCCACCGTGCCCTTCACGCGGGCGGCTCCAATCGACCGGCCGGCGGCATCGCGCAGGCGCACATCCACCTGCACGTCGCAGGCGACGGCGGTTTCATTGCGCACGGCAGCCTCCACCCTCACCGTGGCGCGGCGTGCGGTAACCTGAGGCGTGGTGACAAACACGCTGTCGCGGACGACATGCACCGGATCCATAACCTCCAGCCACACCGGCCGGTAGATGCCCGAACCGGTATACCAACGCGAATTGGGCTGCGCGGAGTTATCGACCTTCACCGCAAGCACGTTCTTCGCCCCCGGCTTCAGGAACGGCGTGAGGTCACAACGAAACGGGTTGTAACCGTAAGAGCGCCCGCCCACGGGATGCCCATTCAGCCAGACTTCAGCTTTACGATAAACTCCCTCAAATTCGATCACGACCCGGCGCCCCGTCCAATCCGCCGGCACCTCCAGATCCCGACGATACCAGCCCAGACCGGTGGGAAAAAAGCCTCCGTCTCCGCCCGCCGGCGCGTCCGCTGTAATGGGTAATCCGATACTCCAGTCATGGGGAACGGTGACGGTCGACCAGCCCGCATCGGCCCACCCGGTTTGCGCGGCACCCGGGGCGTCACCCAAGTGAAACCGCCAGGCCGTATCCAGTCGCATCCGATTCGGGGCGGTGGCACCGGCCATCGAAACGACCACGAGGGCCAGCAGGCCCGACCACACGCCAGGCCGGACGGATTCGACGCATACAGAAAACGACGCCCGTAGGGTCGAAAAAAAGGAAGAGCAGCAGTTCATCGGCGAAAAAAACGGGAAGGGAACAACGAAACGCGGGGCAGGAGCGGGGTGGCCACCGGGGAGTATGCGGCAAGGGCTTGCGGAAGGGAATACCCTCGCTGATCAATTCCATGCAAAAAATGCCCCGGCCCGCCCCCAACTACCACCGCTACTTTCCGAGCCACCCTGATCTCACGCGCTGGGGCCTCGGCGTGACGGCGTGCGGAAGCACGCACGTGCCGGCTCATGCCGGCTATCCGCCTGCGGCCCATCCCGCCGACCACGTCTTCGACTGGGAACACGGGCGGGTGCTGGACTGCGTGCAGATCGTGCTCATTTCCGCCGGGCGGGGCGAGTTGGAGACGCGGGCGGGCGGGCGGGTTGAGATCGGCCCGGATGTCGCCTTTGCCCTGCTGCCGGGCGAATGGCACCGCTACCGGCCTGATCCGGCCACTGGCTGGGATGAGAGCTGGGTGGAGTTGCGCGGTCCGGTGACCGAACAACTCGGTGCCACTGCCGTCCTCGACCGCGCGCGGGTCGTGCGGGAGGCCGTCGTCGTCGCCGGCCTCGATGAGGCCTTGGAGGCGATTCACCGCCGGGCTCGCAACGCCGGTCCGGGATTTGACCCGGAGTTTTCCGCGCTCGGGCTCGCCGTGCTCGCCGCGTGGGCCCGGGCCGGTGAAACCCGGCCCGCACAATCGCGGCTCGCCCGCGCCATCACCGAAGCGGAACGGCAACTGACCGCCCGTCATGCCGAAGCGGTCAACATCGCCGCCCTCGCTCGCGAACTCGGCGTCGCCTACTCCCATTTCCGACGCGAATTCAAACGCCGCACGGGGCACTCGCCCTGGCACTACGTGCTGCACTTGCGGTTGAGTCGGGCCCGACGCCTTCTGGCGGCAAGCGACGCCACCCTGGCCGACGTCGCCGGGCGCGTCGGTTTCAGTTCGGCCTTTCATCTCTCGACGCTTTTCAAGCAGACCTACGGGATTTCCCCCCACCACTGGCGCAAGCAATTGCGCGACCCGGCCGGCCGGCCCGATTGAGCCGACGCCACCTTGCGGCGCGGCTGTTTTCCGTATGCGAAAGATCAGTCGCCCGATGGCCGACGGCGGCGGCATGCGGTAAACTTCCCGGCCATGAAGCCCCCCGCCCCCCCCACCCGTCTCGGACTTTTCGGCATCGGCCTTGATGCCTATTGGCCGCAATTCGAAGGCCTCCAAGAACGCCTCGAAGGCTACCTCGCCCGCGTCGCCATCAAGCTTGGTCGGCCGGGTGTGGAAGTCATGAATGCCGGTCTGGTCGATTCGCCCGATGCGGCCCGGGCCGCCGGTCGCCGGCTGCGGCGCGACGACGTGGATCTGATTTTCCTCCACGTCACGACCTACGCCTTGTCCTCGACCGTGCTGCCGGTCGTCCTGCGCGCCAAGGTCCCGGTAATCGTGCTGAATCTGGCGCCGACGGCGGCGATTGACTACGAGGCCTTCAACCGGTTGGGCGACCGCACCAAAATGACCGGCGAATGGCTGGCCCATTGCTCCGCGTGTCCCGTGCCCGAAATCGCCAACGTCTTCAAACGCGCCGGCATCCCGTTTCATCAGATCACCGGCGTGCTGGAGGACGATCCGGTGGTGTGGGACGAGATCGATGATTGGGTCGAGGCAGCCCGCGTGGTCGCCGGACTGCGTGAAAATCGTCTCGGCCTGATGGGCCACTACTACGGTGGCATGCTCGACATCTACTCGGACGTGACCCTGCAATGCGCGACCTTCGGGACACACGTCGAGATGCTGGAGGTCGACGAATTGTCGGCGCTGCGGCGGGAAGTCGACGAGGCGGCCGTGCAGACCCGCCGGAATGAATTCGACACGATCTTCGACCTGGAGGCCGATTGTCCGCCCGAAGATCTCCGGGAGGCCGCGCGCACGTCCGTCGCGCTCGATCGGCTGGCGGACCGCCATCGGCTCGGCTCGATGGCGTATTTCTATCAAGGCACCAGCGGCGGCGAAAACGAGGCGACGATCTCCTCGATCATCCTCGGAACCTCGCTGCTCACCGCCCGCGGCGTGCCTGTCGCCGGCGAATACGAAGTCAAAAACGTGCAGGCCATGAAGATCATGGATCTGCTCGGCGTCGGCGGCTCCTTCACGGAATACTACGCGATGGATTTCACCGCCGATGTCGTGCTCATGGGGCACGACGGACCGGGACACATCGCCATCGCCGAAGGCCGCACCAAGGTGCGCCCGTTGAACGTCTATCACGGCAAGGTCGGGCGCGGCGTTTCCGTGGAGATGGCGGTGCGCCACGGACCGGTGACGCTGCTCTCCATCATCGAAGGCACGGACGGAAAACTCGCGCTGTTGTGCGCGGAGGGCGCCTCCGTCGCCGGTTCCATTCTGGAGATCGGCAACACCAACAGCCGCTACCGTTTCGCCTGCGGTGCCCGGGAGTTCGTCAACCGCTGGAACGCGCACGGGCCGGCCCACCACTGCGCGGTGGGCGTCGGTCACGTGGCCGACAGACTCGACAAGATCGCGCGGCTGCTCGGCATCGCCTGCGTGCGCGCCGTCTGAACGGACCCTCGCCCCGCGCCCGGCGAGGG
The DNA here is from genome assembly GCA_963974355.1 of uncultured Opitutaceae bacterium. Lineage (GTDB taxonomy): Bacteria > Verrucomicrobiota > Verrucomicrobiia > Opitutales > Opitutaceae > Actomonas. The sequence continues at coordinate 21,033 of CAXBDS010000048.1, read as the reverse complement.
CGGCGCGCGGCGGGCCAAATGGTGCGGTGGGTGAGACTGACATAAAAAACCGGGGCCGGTATCCCAAGAGCAGATCCCGACCCCGGAGCTGGTTTCCCCTAACCAAAGACAAGATCAGAACCGGTAGGTCGCGTAGACGCTCACCTGACGGTCATTGATGTAGACGTTCTGCGGCAGCGTCTCCGAACCATAGTAGGAGATGCGCTTGGTCTGGAGCAGGTTGGTGCCCTCGAGCGAGACCGAGAGGTGATCGTTGAAGCGATAGGAGACCGAGGCGTCCAACCAGCCGTAGGCCTTCGTGTAGAAGGGAATCCGGCCGACGTTGGCGATGTCGGCCTGACCGCTCAGGAACTTGTCGCGCCAGTTATAGGCGAGACGGGCCGAGAACTTCTTGGTCTCATACATGCCGATGAGGTTGTAGCTGTTCTTCGACAGGTTCGGCAACGGCGTGTTGCCGCCGAGCGTCGCGTTCGGCGTCTCGGAATCGATGTAGGTGTAGTTGGCCTGCATGCCGAGGCCGCTGAACAGGCCCGGGAGCTCGTCGAAGAACTGCGTGTAGCCGACTTCAAAGCCCTTGATCTTCGCCGGGTCGGCGTTGCGGGGACGGGTGATCAGGTAGGGCTGGCCATCATACGTCTCGGTCGCGGCCGAGCTCACGATGAAACCGGTGACATCCTTGTAGAAAGCCGTGACATAGATGTAGGTGGTCGGGCTGAAGTATTTTTCCAGCGCGAGATCGTAGTTGGTGGCCTTGATCGGATCGAGGCTCGGATTGCCCGCGCTGCCCGAGTTGTTCTCCGGGTTGACGGGATTGGGCACCAGGGTCAGCGACGGCGACAGTTGATTGAAATCCGGGCGCGTCAGGGTCTTCGAGGCCGAGAACTTGAGGAACAGGCCATCGGTGATCTCGTAGCGCGTGTTGAGGCTGGGCAACACGTTGTTGTAGTTGGTGTCGAGGCTCAGCGGGTCGATGCGCTCCGGCGTCGTGGATGTCGCAGCGATGCGCTGGGCGCCGGTAAGGGCCTCGTCGGTGCGGATGGCACGGACGCCGAAATTGCCGGAGAACGGCAGGTTGCCGGCCTTGAACTTCGTCATCAGGTAGACCGAGGTGGTGGTCTCATCGATGTCCCACAACGATTGCGGCGAGGCGGACGTCGGCACGGGGGTGGTGATGCCGAAAAGGTCGCGATAGGCCGCGATGTCGCGAGCCTGGTCGATCACACCCGACATGTAGTTGCCGATCGTCGGCGTGCTGTTGCCCGGGAAGAAGCCGAAGGGATTCGTTTCCACCAGATTCGGGTAGGCCGTCGCCAGCGGGCGGGCATCGGCCGCATAATTGTAGTCGGCGAAGATCAGGCCAGGCTTGTTGGTGGCGTTGCGCACGGCCCAGCGGGCGCCGAAGTTCAGCGAATAGAAAAACTGTCCGTTCAGGTTGTAGCTGCCGTCGACGGCCGCGGCCTTCAGGTCACCGTAGTAGGGGCGAAAGCGATACGCGATGCCGGTGTAGGCAAAGTTGTTCGGATCGGTGAGGTCGGTGCCGCCAATGATCGTCGTGGGCACCTCGGTGGAGGTGTCATAGGTGAATTTCGCCACGGAGCTGGCGAAGAACGGACCCGCAAAATAGAGATCGTTGTAGCTGTCGGTGTAGCTGAGGTCGGCCTTCAACATGAGTTTGTCGCCGCGCCAGATGCTGCCGACGGCAAACTGCTTGGTCCAATCGTGGGTGTCGCGGGCAAAGGACAGCACCGAGACGCTGGCGTTGTTCCAGGTGATTCGCTGCAGGTCATTCGTGCCGGGAGCGAGGACCGCGGAGCCGGACTCGAACGAACCGCCGCCGTTCACATTGATCTGATTGGTGTCCTGCAAGGTGTCGAATTTCGTGTAGTTACCCTCGGCGTAGAACTCGAGTTGATCGCTCGGACGCCACTGGAGGACGCCGGTTACACCCGTGCGCTCGCGGGTGCCGAAGACGGTGTTTTCCGTGGTCGAACTCTGCACGTTGACGGTCTGGCCAGGAATGATGTCGGTCCGGGCGGCGGGCGTGCCCGTACCCTTTTGGTCCTCACGCCAAGCGCGCTCCTGAAAGGTCACGTTGACGAGCGCGCCAACCTCACCGGCACCCACTTTGAAGCGGTTGCTCACGAGGGCGGAATATTGCGGCTTGGTTTCGTCGACGAGGTCGCCATTCACCAAACGCACCGAACCAATCGCCTCGAATCCCTCAAAGTCGAAGGGACGCCGCGTGATCATCTCGATCAGGCCGCCGATGCCGCCCTCGATATGATCCGCCGAAGCGCTCTTGTACACGTTGATGCCCGCGACCATTTCCGACGGGATGTCGGCAAAATCGACCTGGCGGCTGGGGCCGCCGGTGTAGCCGAGGCCGGCGGTGAACACCTCCCGGCCGTTCAGTGTGTTCTCCATTTGGGACAACCCGCGGATGGTGACCCGCGAGCCTTCGCCACGGTCTCGGAGGATCTGGATGCCGGTGATGCGCTGGAGGGCGTCGGTCACATTATAGTCGGGAAGCTTGTTGATGTCGTCGGCCACGATCGAGTCGACGATCTCGAACTTCTCGCGCTTGATTTCCTGAGCGGAGGCAAGGGAGGCGCGCACGCCACTCACCACGAAAGTCTGCAGCTCCACCGGCTCGTCATCGTTGACCACGCTGGAGCTGGTCGGGGCGGTTTGCGCGGCCAAGATAGTCGCTCCCAGGGCGAAAAGCGCCATGAGTCTGACGCTGCGGGGGTATTTCAATAATGTTTGCATAGCGGTAGACTCGTCCGACGGCCCGAGGCCGCTCTTCGGAGTTTCTCCTTTTTATTCTTTGGGGTGTTGTGGTTTGTGAGCTCCCGGTCAGGAGTTCAAAGGGGAGGGGGCGGGCCGACGCTGCACGAGGAGGAGATGCTCGGTCGCCAAGACCGTCTCGTCGCGCTGGTTGATCGACTCGACTGCTTCAACGACCATGCCGTGGCCGGGTCGCTTGGGGAGGTCACGCTTCTCGCGCACCGTGCATCGGGACCTCAGGGTGTCGCCGATGAACACCGGTCGGATAAACCGCAACCGATCATAGCCGTAGGAAAACGCCGCGGGATTCACGGCCCCGGCCGTCTGGCCCACGGCAATGCTGAAAATCAAGGTGCCATGAGCGATGCGTTGCTTGAAATCCTGGGTCTGGCACCACTCCGCATCCATGTGATGCGGATAAAAGTCACCCGTCTGCCCGGCGTGCATCACGATGTCGGTTTCAGTGACGGTACGACCGAACGACATCCGTTCCGCGCCCACGGCGTAGTCCTCAAAATAGACGGGCGTCATGACAGTGGGCCCAGTCCGAGGGTTTTGGTGATTTCCGCCGCCGCAGCGCGCATGCCCGTTACCAACTTCGCCTCGTCGCCCGGCGCGCCCCGGCGCAACAAACGGGTCACGGCCAGCGCGGCCGTGATGCCGAGCGTCGGATTCCCCACGAGGACCGCGACATCGCGCACCCCCTCGATGGTTTCGCTCTCGGCGGTGGACAACCCGCTCTCGGCGACCGGGCCCATGCTTTTCAAAAATTCCGTCCGGGCCTTCGCCGAGAGCTTTCCCGCCGTATCGGAGGCCGCCAGAACCGGATCGCGTTGATCGGCCGGCAGGACCGCGAGCAACAATCGACCCGAAGCCGTGGCCGCAGGATCGAACACCGCCCCAACCTCGATGGACAGTCGCACCCGCTCCGGGCTTTCCTGCTGTTCGACGACGACCAGGCGGTCATGCTCCAACACACTCAGATGACAGGACTCGCGATACTTTTCGGTCAACGCCTGCATCGGGCGGCGGGCCGCCCGCAGCAGCTTCTCCGTCACCGAATGCGCATGCGCCAGCGAGTAGAGGCGAAGCGTCAACGCATACTTCGCGGACACTTCGTCCCGGGTGATGTATCCGCGCACTTCCAGACAATTAAGCATGCGAAAAAGCTCGCTGCTGCTGCGACTCAGCAAGCTCGCCAGATCGGCGAGCGAGAGGGGGACGGCGGCCGAAGCAAGCGCCTCGAGAATATCGAGACCTTTCTCCAGCGCCGGCACGGGGTATTGTGGGGCTTTCGGCATTTGGGACTTGCCGTTGATTCGCTAATAAAATCTCATTTTGCAAGTAAAACTTGAAACCCCTCGACATTTTACCCCCCACCCCGCCGCGTCAGCTGCGCCCCATCGTGCTGATCGGCGCCGGCGGCATCGCGCGTGACGCCCATCTTCCAGCCTATCGACTGGCCGGCTTTCCCGTGGTCGCCGTGCACGATCCGGACGCCGGACGGGCCGCCGGCCTGGCCCGCGATTTTGGCATCCCGCACGTGCGGGCCACGCTGGAGGACGCCATCCGTCATGCTTCATCGGATACCGTTTTCGACGTCGCCGTCCCGGCGTCGGCGCTGGCCGGAGTGCTGGCGGCGATCCCCGAAGGCGCCCCGGTGTTGATTCAAAAGCCTTTCGGCGAAACGCTCGACGAGGCACGCGCGCTGCGCGAACTCTGCCACCGGCGCCGGCTGCGCGCGGCCGTGAACTTCCAGTTGCGCCACGCCCCGTGCGTCGCCGCCGCCCGCCAGCTGATTGCCGCCGGGGCCGTCGGCGAACTGCACGACATGGAGGTCCGGGTGACCGTCCACATGCCGTGGCAATTGTGGACCTTTCTCGCCCAGGCGCCGCGGCTGGAGATCTTGTATCATAGCATCCACTACGTCGACCTGATCCGCTCATTTCTCGGCGAGCCCCGGGGCATCATGGCCAAGACCGTCCGGCACCCGCGCACCGCGCATCTGGCCGCCACGCGCACCAGCATGATGCTCGACTATGGCGACATGTTGCGCGCCGGCATCACCACCAACCACGGCCATGACTTCGGTCGCCGCCATCAGGAGAGCTACATCAAGTGGGAAGGCACGCAGGGCGCCCTCAAGGCGGGCCTCGGCCTGCTCCTCGACTACCCGCGTGGCGGCGGTGATGACACGCTCGAGCTTTGCACGCTGGACGGGGACGGCCGGCCCTCCGAATGGAGCCCCGTCGAACTCTCGGGGAATTGGTATCCCCACGCCTTCGTCGGCCCCATGAACGACCTCATGCGACTGGCGAACCATGAAATTTCCTCCGTCCCCACGCAAATCGACGATGCCATCCGCACGATGGCCGTCGTGGAGGCCGCCTACCTTTCGAGCGCCACCGGAGCGACTCCCATCCAGAAGACATGATATCACCCACCCTTCTCCGCGGCATCACGTGGGACCACTCCCGTGGTTACCTGCCCCTGGTCGCCACCGCCCAACGATTCAACGAGCTGCGTCCCGATATTCGCATCACCTGGGAGAAACGCTCCCTGCAGGACTTCGAGGATGCCCCAGTCGAGGTGCTCGGGCAAGACTACGACTTTGTCGTGCTTGATCACCCCTGCATCGGCCGGGTCGTGAAGGCCGGCGTGCTGTTGCCCCTGGACCGCCATATCCCGGCCGGGTTTCTCGCCGATCAGGCCGAAAACTCGGTGGGGCAATCCCATGCCAGCTACACTTGGGAGGGGAATCAATGGGCTCTCGCCATCGACGCCGCCGCGCCAGTGGCGGTCTGGCGGCAGGACCTGATGGACGCGGCCGGGCTGGTGCCGCCGCAAGATTGGTCCGGGCTGCTGGACCTCGGTCGCCGGGGCCACATCGAGGTTCCCGGCGCGCCGGTCCACGCCCTGATGAATTTCCTGATGATGTGCCTCGCCGTCGGCGAAACCCCGTTCGCCACGGCGGAGCGCGTGGTCGATCCGGAGGTCGCCGAAATCGCCCTCGTCCACCTGCGTGAATTGATGGCGTTGTGCCCCGAGAGCTGTTGGGCCCGCAACCCGATCCATTCGCACGACCTGATGGCCTCCGCCGAAAACACCACGGCGCGCTACTGCCCGTTCGCGTATGGATATTCCAACTACTCCCGCCCGGGCTACGCCGCGCGGATACTGACCTGCGGGGAACCGCCCCGCTTCGAGAACCGTCCGCTGCAAACGGTGTTGGGCGGGGCGGGGTTGGCCATTTTCGCCGGCCGGCCCGCGCGCCGCGAGGCCGTGGCCTACGCCGAATTCGTGGCCGACGCCGAGACGCAACGCACGCTCTACACCCACAACGGCGGACAGCCGGGGCATCGCCAGGCGTGGGTCGACGCCGAGAACAACCACCTCACGGGCAACTTCTTCGCCGCCACGCTCGCGGTACTTGACCGCGCCTTCGTGCGGCCCCGTTTCGACGGCTACTTCCGCTTTCAGGCCGAAGCCGCCCCGCTGGTGCAGGATTGCCTGCGCGGTATCGTGCCTCTCCGGGCGACCGCCACCCGCCTCAACACCCTGTACCACCAGACCACCTCCGCTGCCCCCTTCCCCCATGAAACCACTTGAAGGACTGCTGGTTCTCGATTTTGCCCAGTTCCTCGCCGGACCTTGGGCTGCCACGCGGCTGGCCGACCTGGGCGCGCGAGTCATCAAGATCGAACGTCCCGAAGCGGGCGATCTCTGCCGGCAACTCTACATTTCCAATCTCTCGTTGGACGGCGACAGCACGCTGTTTCACTCGATCAATCGCAACAAGCAGAGCTATGCGGCCGATCTGAAGAACCCCGCCGACTTGGCGAGCGTGAAGCAACTCATCGCCCGCGCCGACGTGCTGATTCAAAATTTCCGGCCCGGCGTGATGGACCGCATCGGGCTCGATGCCGCGACCTGCCGGGAACTCAACCCCCGCCTCATCTACGCCTCTGTAACCGGCTACGGCACCACCGGCCCATGGAAGGATCGCCCCGGTCAGGATCTGCTCGCTCAAGCGCTGTCAGGCATGACCGCGCTGAACGGCGACGCCGATCACCCGCCCCTGCCGGTCGGGCTCGCCGTGGCGGATCTCACCGCGAGCGCCCATCTCGTCCAGGGCATCCTCGCGGCCTTGGTCCGGCGCGGCATCAACGGCGAAGGCGCGGTCGTCGAAGTCAGCCTGCTCGAATCGATTCTCGACCTGCAGTTCGAACTGACCACGACCCACCTCAACGACGGCGGACGCCAACCGGAGCGCAGCGCGGTCAACAACGCCCACGCGTATTTGGGCGCCCCCTACGGCATCTATACCACCGCGGACGGTCATATGGCGTTGGCCATGGGCTCGGTCGTCAAACTGGGCGAACTGCTCGGATTGGCGGAACTCGCCGCCTACACCGATCCCGCGACGTGGTTCACCCACCGCGACGAGATCAAAAGGCGCCTGCGCCACCACCTGAAGGCTCAGACCACCCGCCACTGGCTCGATCGCCTGGAACCCGGCGGCTACTGGTGCGCCGAAGTGCTTTCCTGGTCCGACCTCATGGCCACGGATGCCTTCGCCGCCCTCGACTTCGTCCAGGAAGTGAAGCGCGACAACGGCCCCACCCTGCGCACGACCCGCTGCCCGATCACGATTGACGGTGAGCACTTCAAATCGTCGCGTGGCGCTCCGCGGGTCGGCCAGCATACCGCCCAGATTCAGCAGGAATTTTCCCTTTAACCCCGTCGACCTTCCTACCCCATGCCCATTCCCGAAGCCTCTCCTCTGCTCGGCACCCTGCTCCATGCCATCGGAGCCGCCAGCGCCGCGCTGTGTTACGCCCCGCAGCGTTATGTCCACCGCTGGAAATGGCAGACGTATTGGCTGGTCCAGGCCACCGCCTGCTGGCTCGTGCTGCCGTGGATTTTCGCCTGGTTCACGATTCCCGAGCTGGGAGCAGTGCTGCGGGAGGCGCCGGTCGCCGCGATGCAGAAATCCTATCTGCTCGGCGTCGTTTACGGCGTCGGCGGCATCGCGTTCGGGGTCGCCATCCGCTACATCGGATTTTCGCTGACATATGCGATCGCCATCGGCGTCTCATGTGTCCTCGGCACCCTCCTCCCGCCGTTCATGGCCGGCACCCTGGGCAGCACGCTGACCAACACCGCCGGCATCTACGTGGTCGGCGGCGTCCTGCTGGGCGGCGGTGCCATGGTGGTCACCGGCCTCGCCGGTTTTCGCAAGGAACGCGAACTCGCCGCCAGTCACACCGTCTCCACGTTCAACGCCCGGCTGGGTTTGCCGATCGTGCTGCTGGCCGGAGCTCTCTCCGCCGTCTTCAGCTTCTCCCTCGCGGCCGGTCAACCGGTGGCCGACATCGCCGCCGCGCACGGAGCCGGATATTTTCAGGGTAACGTCATCTACCTGTTTTCCCACAGCGGCGCGTTCACCACGACGTTGTTCTACTGCCTGTGGTTGATCGTCCGTGATCGTTCGGTCGGCGAATTCGCCCGCACGGATGACGGGAGCGGACTGGCGCGCAACTACGCCCTCTCCTTTCTCACGGGGCTGCTGTGGTATCTGCAATTTTTCTTCTACGGGCTGGCCCACGTGCGCATGGGCGACTTCAAGTTCTCCAGCTGGGCGATCCACATGATCATCCTCATCCTGCTGAGCTGCGGGTTCGGCGTTGCCATCGGCGAGTGGCGCTCCTGCCGTCGGGCGACGAAATGGATGATCACCGGCGCGATCGCGCTGCTGTTGGGCGCCGTCGGATTGATTTCCTACGGCAACCTCCTCGCCGCGCAGCCCGCGATCCACTGATCAACCCGGTTCGTCATGCACTTGGTCGACACGCACCAGCATCTCTGGGACCTGACCCGGTTCCCGTATTCGTGGTGCGCGGGCAATCCCACGCTCAACCGTTCCTTTCGGCCCGAAGACTACGAAAAGGCCAGCAGCGGACTCAACATCACCAAAACCGTTTTCATGGAAGCGGACGTCGACGAGCCGCACGCCCTCGCCGAAGCCCAACGCGTGCAAACTCTGGCCGACCAACATCCCCTGATTCATGGCATCGTCGCCAGCGGTCGGCCCGAGAACACCGGTTTTCGCGCCCACTTGGATTCGCTGCGGCCGCTCCGCTGCCTCCGGGGCATCCGTCGTGTGCTGCACACCCAACCCGACGAACTGTCGGCCCAGCCCCGCTTCGTCGACCACCTCCGACTGCTCCCAGACTACGACCTGACCTTCGACCTCTGCGTGCTTCCCAGTCAGCTTCCGCTCGCGCTCCGTCTGGTGGAGCAACTGCCCGAAGTCACCTTCATCCTTGATCACGGCGGCATCCCGGATGTGAAGGGCCGGGCGCTCGATCCTTGGTGCAACGACATCGCGCGGATCGCGGCCTTGCCCAACGTGAATTGCAAAATCAGCGGACTGGTCGCCTACGCCGATCCGGTTTCATGGACCACCGCCGATCTGCGTCCGTGGTTCGATCACCTCATCGCCGTGTTTGGCTGGGACCGCGTCGTCTGGGGCGGCGACTGGCCGGTCTGTACCCTCGGGGCGCCGCTCTCCCGCTGGGTCGCCGCCACGCACGAGCTCGTCGCCGGCGCCGACGATGCCGCCCGCGCCCGGCTGTTTCACGCCAACGCCGAACGTCTTTACCGGATTTGATCCGTTCCGACCGATGCCCTCCCACCGTTTAGCGTTCGCCCTGTTTTGCCTGAGCCTGTCCGGGCTCAGGGCCGAGACGACCCACCGGCCGGCCGTTATCCCTTTTCCGGATACGCCCGATCACGCCGTCCCGACGGCGCTCATGGCGGAGATCTACGACGAAGTGCGCACGCCTTTCAAATACGGCATCGTGGTGGGCGGCGAAGCGGATGAACGGGTGGACGGCCCGAAAATTTTCCGCGCGGACGGGCAATGGTTCATGGTTTACAGCACCTTTCGCGAAAAGATCGGTTACGAGACCTGTCTGGCGCGGAGCGACGATCTGCTCTCGTGGGAAAAACTCGGCCGCATCCTCCCATTCCGCCCAGACAACTGGGACTCGTGGCAGGCCCACGGCGGCCCGTCCTTGATCGACTACACTTGGGGAGGTTCCCACGCCTACGGTTCCTTCGAGGGCAAAACCTGGATGACCTATGTCGGCGGAGCGCTCAAGGGCTACGAAACCGATCCGCTCTCCATCGGATTGGCGTGGACCGAGTCTCCGACGAGGCCGGCCGAATGGGACCGCCTGCCCGAGCCCATTCTCACCGCGGCTCAAACCGACGCCCGTGCCTTCGAAAGCATCACCCTCTACACCAGCACGGTGATCGAAGTGGATCCGGCCCTGCTCGGGTTTCCCTTCGTGATGTTCTACAACGGCAAGGCCCCGCCGGACGGACACGAAGCCATCGGCATGGCCGTTTCCCATGACCTCCGCACGTGGCGGCGATTCGGCGACAGCCCGGTCGTCGACAACGTCGGCGAGTCGCGCTGGGCCATCAGCGGCAACCCTCAAATTGTCAAAATCGGCGACCTTTGGGTCATGTTCTATTTCGGCGCATTCTGGCGCCCCAAGGCATTCGACACCTTCGCCTGCTCCCGGGATCTCGTGCACTGGACCAAATGGGACGGTCCCGCCTTGGTCGTGCCCAGCGAGCCTTGGGATCAGGACTTCGCGCACAAACCGTGGGTGCTGAAACACAACGGTATCGTCTATCATTTCTACTGCGCAGTCGGCGACGAAGGTCGAGCGATCGCGCTCGCCACCTCCCGGGACCTCCGCGCCAACCGTCCCTAACCTCCACCCTCCCGCCAACGTGTTTGACCTCACCTCTAAATCCGCCCTCGTGACCGGCGCCGGCTCCGGCATCGGCCAAGCCATTTCCCACGCCCTCGCCGCCGCCGGCGCCAACGTCTGGGTCGTCGACCGCGACCAAGCCGCCGGCGAGGCCACCGTCGCCGCGATCCGCGACCAAGGCGGGCAGGCGGAATTCGCCTTGCTCGACGTCTCGTCCGAAACCGAGGCGATCGCGTTGGCGGCCCGGTTGCCCGCCGTCGACATCCTCGTCAACAACGCCGGCATCGGCCACGTCGGCAACCTCCTCGCCACCGAGGCCGCCGACCTCGACCGCCTGCATGCCGTCAACGTCCGCGGCCCGTTCAATCTCTGCAAGGCCTTCGTGCCCGCCATGCTGGAGCGGGGCACGGGCAGTGTGATCAATCTCGCCTCGATCGGCGCTGTCGTCGCCGTGCGAGACCGCCTCGCCTATACGATCACGAAACATGCCGTGCTCGGCCTCACGCGCGCCCTCGCGCTCGATCACTCCCACACAGGCGTGCGCTTCAACGCCATCTGCCCGGGACGCGTCGAAACCCCGTTTGTGCAGGCCCGTATCGCCGAATACCCCGATCCCGAACAAGCTTATCGGGACATGGCCTCGACCCAACTCAACGGCCGCATGGTGCGTCCCGAAGAAGTGGCCGCCGCCGCCCTCTATCTCGCGAGCGACGAAGCCGCCATGGTCACCGGTTCCTGCCAGATGATCGATGGCGGCTGGAGCGCCGGAAAATAACGCCGACCAGCCCGCCTTCGCCCGACCGTATCCGAAATTCCTTTACTATGAAACTCATCCGCTACGCCGACCCGGTCGGCAACCTTCACTTCGGCGCCGAACAGGCCGACGGCTCCGCCCGCCGCATCACCGGCGACATCTACGGCGACTACCTCATCACGGATGAAACCGCCGCGGTGCACCATCTGCTCGCACCGATCGTGCCCGCCCAGATCTTGTGCATCGGGCTCAACTACGGCCAGCATGCCGCCGAGACCAACGCGGCCCGTCCGGAGCGTCCGATCCTCTTCGTGAAAGGGATCAACACGCTGCAACACCCTGGTCAGCCCATCGAGATCCCGACCCACCTCGCCAGCACTGAAGTCGATTACGAGTGCGAGCTCGCCGTCGTCATTGGTCGCCCCTGTAAAAACGTTTCCCGCGAGAACGCCCTCGACTACGTGCTCGGCTACACCTGCGCCAACGACGTCTCCGCCCGCGATCACCAGATCAAGCTCGGTGGCGGACAGTGGTGCCGCGGCAAGTTCTTCGACACCTTTGCGCCCCTCGGCCCGCGTCTCGTCACGACCGACGAGATTCCCGATCCGAATGCCCTCCGCATTTCCACCCTGCTCAACGGCGAACGCGTGCAGGATTCCAACACGCGCGACATGATTTTCGACGTGCCGGCCTTGATCGAATACCTGAGCGGCAGCACCACGCTCGTGCCCGGCACGGTCATTCTCACCGGCACGCCCCAAGGCGTCGGCATGGCTGCGAAACCCACGCCCCGCTGGCTCCGCCCGGGCGACTCGGTGAGCATCGAGATCGAGTCCATCGGCACGCTCACCAACCCGGTCGCGCTCGAATCCCTCTAAGCCACTCGCATGTCCCGCCTCACTCCTCTTTTCCTCCGCTTGGCCGCCGCGCTCGCGCTGCTTTCCGGCGCCGCCTGTGCGTCCCGCACCGCCGCCCCCCCGGTCGCGGACCCGACCGCGACCGTCGTGCCCGCTGCGGTCATGGAGCAAATCCATGCGGAGGTGCAAACCCCTTACAAATACGGTGTCATCTTGCGCGGCGGGGAGGGCGAGCTGCTCGACTGCCCCAACATCTTCCGGCACGAGGGCCACTGGTATATGATGTATGTCGCGAACCGCGACAAGGTCGGCTACCAGACGTTCCTCGCCCGCAGCGACGACCTCCTGCATTGGGACAAACTCGGACCTATCCTTTCCTTCTCACGCGAGGGCTGGGACGCCTGGCAGGCCGATGGTGGTATTGCGCTTTACGATACGCGCTGGGAAGGTGGCACGCACGGGCTCGGCAAATACGACGGCCGCTATTGGCTGTCCTACATCGGCGGCGCCCAACAGGGCTATGAACCCGACCCGTTGTCCATCGGGCTCGCCACCAGCACCACGCCTGCCGCCGTCACGGAATGGACCCGCATCCCGGAAAACCCGGTGCTGTCCCCCGCCGATCCCGGCGTGCGTCCCTTCGAAAGCACCACGCTCTACAAAAGCGCGATCATCCGGGATGACTCCGCCTCACTCGGCGCGCCCTTCGTAATGTTTTACAACGCCAAGAGTCCGCCCGACGGACATGAGGTGATCGGCATGGCGACTTCCCAGGACATGCGCACGTGGCAGCGCTACGGCGACGGCCCGGTCGTGGCCAACGTCGGCGAATCGCGCTGGGCCATCAGCGGCGACCCGCAGATCACGCGGATCGGCGATGTCTGGGTCATGTTCTATTTCGGCGCCTTCTGGCAGCCCAACGCATTCGATACTTTCGCTTGTTCCTACGACCTCAAGACGTGGACGAAGTGGGACGGTCCCCACCTCATCGAACCCAGCGAACCCTACGACCAACAGTTCGCCCACAAACCTTGGGTGCTGAAGCACGATGGCGTCGTCTACCACTACTACTGCGCCGTCGGCGATCAGGGTCGTGTCATCGCCCTCGCCACCTCGCGCGATCTCGGCACCGCCGCCAGCCCGCCGCCCGTCATTACCCCATGAAACGCTTTCGTCCCCTCGCCTTTTCACTCCCGCTGTTCTCTCTGCTCCCGGCGTTACTGTCGGCCGCTCCGCTCCCCGAGTCGCGCCATGTCTGGCTCGACGCGCCCGCCGAAGAATTCTTCGAAGCCACGCCGCTCGGCAACGGCCGCCTCGGCGCCTCCGTCTATGGCGGCATCACCGAGGAAAAAATTGTGCTCAACGAGAACGGCATGTGGTCCGGTTCACCCCAGGACGCCGACCGCCCTGGCGCCGCAGCCGTGTTGCCGGAGATTCGCCGCCTCTTGCTGGCCGGCAAAAACGCCGAGGCCGAAGCCTTGGTCAACGCTCACTTCACCTGCGCCGGCGAGGGTTCCGGCCACGGCGCCGGCGCCAACGTCCCCTACGGCTGCTACCAAACGCTGGGCGCGCTGCAGCTGACCTTCGTCGGACCGAACGCCGCCGCCCCCGCGACCCGTTATCGCCGCGAGCTCGATCTCGCCACCGCGACCGCTCGCGTGACCTACCGGCAACATGACATCGACTTCACGCGCGACGCCTTCCGCCGAAGCCATCGTGTTGCGTTACACCGCTTCGGCGCCGGGCCAACTCTCGTTTGACGCCCGCCTCACGCGCGCCGAACGCGCGACGACGACCGGCATCGGCTCAGACGGGTTATGCATGACCGGCCAGCTTAACGACGGCCGCGAAGGCGGCACCGGCGTGCGCTACGCGGCGCGGCTGCAAGCGATTCCCGTCGGTGGCACGGTCACCGTCGAGGGCGACGTGCTGCACGTCCGCGACGCCGACGAAGTGGTGCTGCTGATCACCGCCGCGACCGACATCAAGACCTTCGCCGGCCGCCACCTGACCGACGCCCTCGCCGCCGCCAAGGCCGATCTCGCGACCGCCCGCCAGAGCAACTACCCCGAACTGCTCGCCCAACACGTCGCCGATTACCGGCACTATTTCGACCGCGTTGCGCTGCAACTGGGCGCGCCCGATCCGGCGGCTGCCACCCAAACCACGCCGCAACGTCTCCAAACGTTTCACGCCGGTGAAGCCGACCCGTCACTGGCCGCGCTCTACTTCAATTTCGGCCGCTACCTGTTGATCTCATCCTCCCGGCCCGGCGGCCTGCCCGCCAACCTGCAGGGCATCTGGGCCGAGAAAATCCAGACGCCCTGGAACGGCGACTGGCACACCAACATCAACCTGCAGATGAACTATTGGCCGGCCGACCAAACCAATCTCGCTGAGCTCAATGACCCGCTCTTCGCGTTCATCGCATCGCTCACCGAGCCCGGCGCCGAGACCGCCCAAACCTACTATGGCGCGCGCGGTTGGGTGAGTTTTCTGCTCGGCAATCCCTGGGGGTTCACCTCCCCCGGCGAATCGGCCAGCTGGGGCTCGACCGTCTCGTGCTCGGCGTGGCTGTGCCAGCACCTGTGGGACAACTATCAGTTCACCGGCGACAAAGCATTCCTCGCCCGGACCTACCCGATCATGAAGGGCTCCGCGCTCTTCTACCTCGACATGCTGATCGAGGATCCCGCGACGGGCTGGCTCGTCACGGCTCCGTCCAACTCGCCGGAAAACGCCTTTATCCTGCCCGACGGCACGACGGCTCACGTCTGCCTCGGCCCGACCGCCGACATGCAGCTGCTGCGCTACCTGTTCACCGCCTGTATCGACGCATCGGATACCCTCGGACTCGACCCGGACTTCCGCGCCGAACTCGTCGCCAAACGCAACCGCCTCGCCCCGACGCGCATCGGCGCCGACGGTCGCGTGATGGAGTGGCTGCAGGAATATCCCGAAGCCGATCCGCAACACCGCCACGTCGCCCACCTCTGGGGTCTTTATCCGGGCAACGAAATCACGCCGCACAACACGCCCGATCTCGCCGCCGCCTCCCGTCGCACCCTCGCCGTGCGGGGCGACGGCAGCACCGGCTGGAGCCTCGCGTTCAAGATGGGCATGTGGGCGCGCCTCGGCGACGGTGACCACGCGCACCTGCTGCTCCGCAACGCTCTTAAACCGGCTGACGCCGCCACTTCGCAGCAACGTTGGAGCGGCGGCACCTACGCCAACCTCTTCGACTCCCACCCGCCTTTCCAGATCGACGGCAACTTCGGCGGCACCGCCGCCATCGCCGAGATGCTCGTCCAAAGCACGGTCGATGAAATCACGCTCTTGCCCGCCCTGCCATCCGTCTGGGCGGAGGGTTCCGTCTCCGGGCTGCGCACCCGCGGCGGCTTCGAAGTGGACCTAACCTGGAGCGCCGGCCGACTCACCGCCGCGACCGTGCGCAGCGTCGGCGGCAACGCCACCACGATCCGCTACGGCGGCCACGAACAACGCATCAACCTCTCCGCCGGTGAAACGACGCCACTGTCGTTCCCGAACGCCTGACACCGCCGGACCGTCCCTCAAGCCCCGCCTGTTTTAAAGTGACCCTACGATTCCCCCGCTCCTTTGCTGCCATCACGTTGGCGCTCCTCTCCGCCTCTGCCGCCTGCGCGGCCCTCACGGTCGGGGACCTGCGTTGCGACTGGATCGACAACCCACTCGGCGTCGATTCCGCTCCGCCGCACCTCGCATGGAAACTGACCGACCCCGAGCGCGGCGCCCGGCAAACCGCGTGGCAGGTGCGCGTCGCTTCATCCCCCGAACGGCTCGCGGCCGACGACGCCGACCGGTGGGACAGCGGCCGCCAAAGCGGCGACAAGCAACTGCAGGTGCCCTACGGCGGTCCCGCGCTGGAGTCCGGCGAGCGCGTCTACTGGCAGGTGCGAGTCTGGGATCAGGCCGACGAGCCTTCGGCCTGGAGTCCCCCCGCGACCTGGACCATGGGCGTCGTGCGACCCGAGGATTGGCAGGCTCGCTGGATCACGGATCCCGGTTTGGAACACAACACCCGCCGACTCCTCGGCTTTTCCACTCCGCCCGTCGCCGATGAAAACACGCCGCAGTGGATCGTGCTCGATCTCGGGCGCGAGCTCCCCGTCGACGAGATCGGCCTGCATGCCGTCGTGCACACGGTCAACGAGCGCCTTGGCTTTCCCCGGTGGTTTAAGGTCGAGCTTTCGCGACAGGCCGATTTCGCGTCCGCCACGGTCGTGGCCGACCACACCGACGATCCCATCAACATGTGGTTCACGCGGGTGATGATGCCCGTCGACCACGTCACCGCCCGCTACCTGCGCATCAGCGTGCCCTGTCTGCGCATGATGGAAGAGGACAACGGTGGCCAACCGCGCGGTCGGTTCGCGCTCAGCCAAATCGAGGTGCGCTCACAGGGCCAGAACGTCGCCGTCGGCGCCACCGTGACGACGAGCGCCAGCGTCGAGGAGGGACCGTGGTCGGCGCGCGCGGTGGTGGATGGTCTGGGGTTGCCGGGCGCGAATCCGCGCGCCGCCTCGACCCTGCGCCTGCGCCGCGAATTTCAAGTCGCCCCCGACCTGCGCCGCGCCGTGCTGTTCGTGACCGGCCTCGGCCACTACACCCTCGCGGTCAACGGCACTCCCGTGGGCGACGAGGACGTGCTGAAACCCGGCTGGACCGAATACACCAAAACGGTGCTCTACGACACGCGCGACATCACCGCGCAGTTGAAAAGCGGCGCCAACGCCCTCGGCCTCACCCTCGCCAGCGGCATGTACAACGTGCCCTACATGCCCGGCCGCTACAGCAAGTTCACCGGCCCGCCGCGGGCATTGAAAGCCATCGCCCAACTCCGCCTCGAATATGCCGACGGACACGTGGAAACGCTTGTCACCGACCACGCCTGGAAGGCCGCCCCCGGCCCCACCACGTTCGCCCACGTGTATGGCGGCGAAGACTACGACGCCACCCGCGAGACCCCCGGCTGGGATCGCCCCGGCTTCGACGACCAGACGTGGACCGCCACGGTGGAAACCTCCGGGCCGGGCGGAGAACTACGCGGCACCTCCCACGCCGCGCCTCCGCTAAGTTTTCACGAGACGCTCACACCCGTCACGGTGACCCCGCTTCGCCCCGGCGTCACCGTTTACGATCTCGGGCAAAACACCGCCTTTATTCCCAGCCTCCGCGTGCACGGTGTCGCCGGCAGCACCGTCAAAATCTTATCCGCCGAACTCCTGCACGAGGACGGCTCGATCAACCCCCACTCCACCCATGGCAACGCCACCGAAGTCGCGTGGAACTACCGTCTGGCCGGCGAGCCCGACGGCGAAGCGTGGACGCCGTCGTTTTTTTATCACGGTTCCCGCTACCTTCAGGTCGAAGTCACTGCGCCGGCCGGCGCCCCCTTGCCCGTGGTCGACGAGCTGGTCGCCCAGGTCTTCCACACCAGCTCCGCGCCGGTCGGCGAGTTCGCCACTTCCAACGAACTGCTCAACCGCATCCGCACGCTGATCCGCTGGGCCCAGCGCAGCAATCTGGTCAGCGTGCTCACCGATTGCCCCCACCGCGAACGCCTCGGCTGGATGGAGCAATATCACCTCAACGGCCCGTCCCTGCGCAGCGAGTTCGACCTCACCCGCCTCTATGCCAAGTCCTTCACCGACATGGTCGACGCGCAGTTGCCGAATGGTTTGGTCCCGTCAATCACGCCGGAATACGTGCGCTTCGACGGCTACTTCCGTGACTCCCCGGAATGGGGCAGCGCCATCATCCTCGCAGAGGCGCAACAGCTCGTCTGGACCGGCGACGACACCGTGTTGCACCGCAACTACGCGGCCATGCAGCGCTATTTCGACTACCTCACTTCCCGCGCCGATGGACACATTGTCTCCCACGGTCTCGGCGACTGGTATGATCTCGGACCGGGCAAACCGGGCGTCTCCCAGCTCACCCCGATCCCGTTGGTCGCCACCGCCACCTACTATGAGGACGCCCTCGCGATGGAGCGCATCGCCCGCCACCTCGGCCAACGCGCCGACGCCGAGCGCTACCGCCGCCTGGCGAACGAGATTGCCGAGGCCTTCAACGACCGCTTCTTCGATCCCGCCACCGCCACCTACGCGACGGGCTCTCAGACTGCGCAGGCCATGCCGCTGGTCCTCGGTCTCGCCCCCGACGCGCAGCGGGACGCCGTGATCGCCCGGCTCGTGCAGGCCGTCCGCCAGGCCGACAACATCGGGACCGCCGGCGATGTCGGTTACCGTTACCTGCTCAACGCGCTGGCCGGGGCCGAACGCTCCGACGTCATCTACCAGATCATCAATCAAACCGACCGGCCGGGCTACGGTTACCAGCTCGCCCACGGCGCCACCAGCCTCACCGAAGCCTGGGATGCCAGCCCGAACTCGTCGCAGAATCACTTCATGCTCGGGCACATCATGGAGTGGTTTTACCAGCACTTGGCCGGCATCGCGCCCGATCCTGATCAGCCCGGCTTTGGTCGCGTCATCGTCCGCCCGGAGCCCGTCGGTGATCTCACGTGGGTGGCGGCCTCGCTCGAAACCGTGCGCGGCCCGGTCGCCGTGCGTTGGGAGCGAGGCGCCGGCTCGCAGCTCACGCTCACCGTCGACGTGCCGGCCAACGTGCGAGCCAGCATCCAGTTTCCCGCCGCCCCGGGCACCGAAATCCAGGAAGGTGGCGAACCCGCCGCCGGCCGCCCGGGCATTCTCTCCACCGGCGTCGTCAACGACCGCCCGGCCTTCGAGGTCGGTTCCGGCCACTACGTCTTCACCACCCGCTAAATTCCGCTTTATGAACCTCCGCTCCCTCTCCCGGCTCGCCGCCTTGGCGACGGCCACCCTGACCTTCAGTGGCTGCAGCCCGAAGGACAACGCCACCGCGCCTTCCGGTCCGGTCGATCCGGCCGCCATCAAACTCGGCTTCCTCGTCAAACAGCCCGAGGAGCCGTGGTTTCAATTTGAATGGAAGGGAGCCGATGCCGTGGCTGCCGAGGCGGGCTTCGAACTGCTCAAATACGGCGCCCCCGACGGAGAAAAGGTCATGGCGGCGATCGACAATCTCGCCGTGGCCGGCGCCCAGGGTTTTGTCATCTGCACGCCTGATGTGCGGCTCGGTCCGCAGATCATGGCGCGGGCCAGCCGCAACGGCATGAAGGTCATCGCCATCGACGATCAGTTTGTATTGCCCGACGGAACATTCATGAGCGACGTGCCCTACATCGGCATGTCCGCCGCCAAGATCGGAGAATCGGTCGGCGAGGCTCTGGCTGCCGAAATGCAACGCCGGGGCTGGCTCGCCGCCGAGACCGGGCTGTGCCTGGTCACCTTTGAAGAACTCGACACCGCCCGCGAACGCACGGAAGGCGTGCGCCGGGCGCTGCAGGCCACCGGGTTTCCCTCGAATCACGTCTACAAAGCCGCGCAGCGCACCACCGACATTCCCGGCAGCTTCGACGCCACCGCCGTGCTGCTCACCCGTCAGAACAACGTGAGGCACTGGCTCGTCGCCGGCATGAACGACAACGCCGTCCTCGGCGCCGTGCGTGCGATGGAGGGCCGCGGCTTCACCGCCGACCAGGTGATCGGGATCGGCATCAACGGCACCGACTGCATCGACGAACTCCGCAAGCCCAACCCCACCGGGTTCTTCGGCTCGATGCTCGTCTCCGCCCCGGCCGAAGGCCGTGATGCCACCGCCATGCTGTATCGATGGATCAAGGACGGCGTGGCGCCTCCCCTCGACACCCGCACCCCCGGGATCTTCATCACCCGTGACAATTTCGAGGCCGTGCTCCAGCGCGAAGGCATTGTTCCGTGAGCGCGACGCCCGCCCGACCCTACCTGCAATTCGACGGGATCACGAAACGCTATGTGGGCGTGACCGCGCTCGATCGCGTGAGCCTCGACGTGCCCGAATATTGCGTGCACGCGCTCATGGGCGAAAACGGCGCGGGCAAATCGACGTTGCTCAAAACCCTCAGCGGCGCCCATCTGCCCTCCGCCGGCCAGCTCCTGCTCGACGGCCACCCCCACGTGTTTGCCTCCACCGGCGCCGCGCTCGCCGCCGGTGTGGCCGTGATTTATCAGGAACTGCATCTCGTGCCGGGCATGACGGTCGCGGAGAACATTTTCCTCGGCCACCTGCCGCAACGCGGCGGCGTGGTCAACCGCCCCGCCTTGCGCCGCGCCGCCGCCGCATTGCTGCATCGCCTCGGCGAAGAGGACATCGATCCCGATCAACCCCTCGCCCGCCTGCCCATCGGACAACGCCAGATGGTCGAAATCGCCAAGGCGCTCAGTCGCGGTGCCAAGGTCATCGCCTTCGACGAACCGACGAGCAGCCTCTCCGTGCGCGAGATCGAAAAGCTCTTCGCGGTCATCCGCAATCTGCGCGCGCAGGGCTGCGCGATCCTCTACGTGACGCATCGCATGGAGGAGGTGTTTACCTTGTGCGACGCCTGCACCGTCCTGCGCGACGGCCGCCATGTGCGCACCTATGAGACGCTGACGGGCGTCGATCCCGCCACGCTCGTGCAGGACATGGTCGGACGCGAGATCGCCGACGTCTACGCCTACGCCCCTCGGCCCCACGGCGCTCCGGCGCTCGAGATCGAAGGTCTCACCGGACCCGGTCTGCACGCGCCGATTTCGCTCAATGTCGCGCAGGGCGAGATCGTGGGCTGCTTCGGCCTCATCGGCGCCGGCCGCACCGAATGGCTGAAACTCCTCTTCGGCGCCGCCCCGCGCACCGGCGGCGTCATCCGTGTCCATGGCGAACCGGTCGAGCTAAGCGCCCC
>CAXBDS010000047.1:0-29762 GCA_963974355.1 uncultured Opitutaceae bacterium | reverse complement strand
TTCCTTGTTGGTGAGTTTGCGCGGCTTTGGCGCGTTCGATTTCGGTTTGGCGTTCGTTCCGTTTCCGGCCCCTTCGCCTTGACGATTCATGGCCACACTTGGCGCCTTCGCGTTGCGCGCGCGCTCCGCCACGTAGTCGCTGTAACCACCGACGTATTCCGTCCATTGGCCGTCACCTTCCGCGACGAGCGAGGTCGTCACCACGTTGTCCAAGAAGTCGCGATCATGGCTCACCAGCAGGAGCGTGCCGCCGAATTCCACCAGGAGATTTTCGAGCAGCTCCAGTGTTTCGGCATCGAGGTCGTTGGTCGGTTCGTCGAGCACGAGCACGTTGGCCGGCTTCGTAAACAGGCGCGCCAATAGCAGGCGATTGCGTTCGCCGCCACTCAGCACCCGGGCCGGGGTGCGCGACCGGTCGGGCTCGAAGAGGAAGTCTTCGAGATAGCTGATGACGTGTTTCTTTTTCCCGTCGATGGTGACGTGACTGTTGCCCTCCGAAACGTTGTCGGCGACCGACTTGTCGCCATCGATCTGCGCGCGCAATTGGTCGAGATAAACGACTTCGAGTTTGGTTCCGAATTTCAACTCGCCCGCGCTGGGCGCGAGTTCGCCGAGGAGCAGTTTGACGAGCGTGGTTTTGCCCGCGCCGTTCGGACCGATGAGGCCGATTTTGTCGCCTCGGTTCACGAAAAGATTGAGTCCTCGCACCAGCGGTGTGCCGTCCGGGTAGGCGAAATCAACATCGATGGCCTCGACGACACGCTGGCCGCTGCGGTTGGCCTCGCTCACCGTGATCGTGGCGGTGCCTGCCACACTGCGGCGTGCCCGATATTCGGCGCGCATCGCTTTCAAGCGGGCGACGCGCCCTTGGTCGCGGGTGCGACGGGCTTTCACCCCGCGGCGCAACCAAGCCTCCTCTTGCGCCAGCACCTTGTCCTTTTGGGCGCGTTCGCGCTCTTCGATTTCCTGACGCTCTTCCCGACGAATCAGGAAGGTGTCGAAGTCGCAGTCCCAGTTGGTCAGCACGCCGCGGTCGAGCTCGACGATGCGGGTCGCCAGTTTCTTAAGGAACGTGCGGTCGTGACTCACGAAGAACAATGCAATGCCGGCCTCCAGCAGAAACGTCTCCATCCACTCGATACTACCGATGTCGAGGTGGTTGGTGGGTTCATCGAGGAGCAACAGATCGGGTCCGCTGGCGAGCGCACGAGCCAGCAGCACGCGCCGCTTCAGGCCGCCCGACAAGCTCGCGAATTCCGCATTCGGCGGGAGGGCCATGCGTTCGAGCAACTGTTCCAAGCGGATCTCTTGCTGCCATTCTTCTTCGTGGGCGTCGATCGCGGCGAGCTCGGACGCTGCCACATCGTGCACTGTGCCCGTAACGTCCTTGGGGATCTCCTGGGTCAGACGCGCCACGCGGAGGTTGGCGGCCCGGGAGATGGAGCCGGTGTCAGGTTTGATCTCGCCCGCAAGCAGGCGCAGCAGCGTCGACTTGCCGCAGCCGTTGCGGCCGACAAGACACACGCGTTCGCCGGCATCGACTTGGAAATTCACGCCATCGAGCACGGGCGGGCCACCGAAGGCGTGATGGAGATCGAGCAAGGTCAGCAGTGGCATAGAGCCCGCCAACGTGGCAGGTCGCCCCGTCCGACCGCGAGCCCTTTTCCCGCTTGAAGCGGGATCGGCGAAGCGAAGCGGCACTCGCACCACGCCCAATTCGAATTTGGAGAGAATTTTATAAGCCGGTTCGTCTGGCCACGCTTCCGGCCTTGGCCTTCGCTGCGCCCTATGTCGCCGGTTTTGCTTCTCTTGGTGGGCGTTGTGATTCTTTCCGTCGGCGCCCAAGCGATGGTCTCGGGCGGGGCCGCGCTCGCCCTGCGGCTCGGGCTCACGCCGCTCATCATCGGCCTCACGGTGATGGCGTATGGCACAAGCGCACCTGAACTCGTGGTCAGCGCCCAGGCCGCCGCGCGCGGCAACGGTGCCATCGCCGTGGGTAACGTCATCGGATCCAATATTTGCAACCTCGCGCTTATCCTTGGTTTAAGCGCCTTGATCCGCCCCATCAATTCGAGTCGCGATGTGCTGCGGCGTGACCTCCCAGTTTTGATCGGCATCACGATGGTGGCAATCGCCCTCTTGGCGGATCGGGAGCTGGGCCGCTTCGACGGAGCGGTGTTGCTCACCATTTTATTCGCCTATACGTGGTTCACCATCCGGCAGGCGCGACGCGTCGACCAGCCTGCCGACACCAAGGCTCCGGGCGGTGAAGAGCTGCCGCCGGCGCGGCCTCTCGCCATCGCTATTCCGATGACGCTCGCCGGCTTGGCGCTGTTGTTATGGGGCGCCGATATGTTTGTGGAAGGGGCCGTCGTCGTCGCCCAGCGCTGGGGCATGAGCGAGGTGGTGATCGGCCTGACCGTCGTTGCGATCGGGACAAGCCTGCCCGAGCTGGCGTTGTCGGTCGTGGCCGCGATTCGCGGCGAAGGCGATGTGGCATTGGGCAACGTGATCGGCTCAAACACGTTTAACCTGCTGGGGATTCTCGGGTTCTCGGCGCTAATGCAGCCGACCGCCCTGCCTGACCTCGCGTGGACCGATCTCGGCGTGATGCTCGCGGTCACGTTGCTCGTCTACCCGTTGCTCCGATCAGGCGGCCGTGTCGTCCGGGCGGAAGGCGCCTGCCTCGTGCTCATCTACGCCGGCTACACCACCTGGTTGATCACGCGGATCTGATTCCCGCCGCCGGTCGATCGCTCAACGCTGCCCCAGGCGATAACGCCGGCGGTATTCTCGTGGCGGCACGCCGGTTTCGAGCCGGAAGCGTCGTGAAAAGTAGAGGCTGTCCTCGAAGCCCACCAGGTCGGCAATCTCGCGCACCGGACGGGTCGTCTCCACAAGTTGGCGACACGCCTCCTGGATGCGGAGCTGCTGCAGGTAACGCGCGGGCGGCATACCCATCACTTCCTGCCAACGCCGGCGGAAGGTCGATGCCGACATGCCGTGACGCGTGGCCACCTGAGAGAAATCCACCAGCGTCCGCAGGTCATGCCGCAACTGCGCCGCAATGCGGGTGAACAGGGGCGTCTCGTCATTCGTCGTGCCGGGATGCTTGCGGGTTTCGTAAATCAGACGCTCCGCCACGCGATCAAGCCGATCCGCCCAATGCTCCGGATCGGGCGTGCGGAGTAACCCGGCCAACTCCAGCACGTGTGCATCCACCGCCGAAAAATCCTCGATCGACCAAACGGGCTGCTTCGGATCCAGCACCCCCGTGGACTCCCAGTCGGCGCGAAGCGAACGATCATACACAATGTAGAGTTCGTCCCACGTGGCACCGGGCAGTGGACCGTATTCCTGATACTGGCCGGGCAACTGGATGATCACCGCCGGAGCCTCGACCGGCCACACCACACCGTTACGGCGATACTCGCCCCGCCCCGCCAAGATCAGCGAAAAATTGCACGTATCGAAGGCCGTGCGCACCCAATCCCGTTTGCCGGATACAAACGCGAGATTCGTCACCTTAAAGTGCGACGGAAACTGGCGGCGAAAAGCTCCCCAGTGCTTGATCGCCTGATCCATGTTTTTGCGCAGACTCTCCATAGCAGAGTGGGCATCCAAAGCGTAAACTCCCCCATTCCACAAGCAAACCCCATGAAACAAGCCCTCTTTGTCGCCGGTGGCTGGCCCGGCCATCATCCTGAAAAAATCGTCCACCTCTTTGCCGACGCCCTTCGACCGCACGGTTTTGAATGTCGCATCGAAACGACGCTCGATTGTCTGAGTTCGGCCGAGTCACTCGCCCGCTACGATCTCATTTTCCCGTGCTGGACCATGGGCCAGCTCTCCCCGGAACAGTCGGCCGCCTTGGTCGGCGCGGTGCGCGCTGGCGTCAATCTCGGCGGCATCCACGGCGGGATGGGCGACGCGTTCCGCGGCGACCTCAACTACGAGTGGATGGTCGGCGGCCATTTCGTCGGGCACCCGCACGTCGGCGATTACACGGTGCGAGTGACGGATAAGTTCCACTCCATCACCGCCGGCCTGCCCGCGACCTTCGCGTATCGGTCGGAACAATACTACATGCTCACCGATCCCGGCATCCATGTGCTCGCCGACACCGCCTACGTCCACGAAGACACCGTTGTCACCATGCCCGTCGCTTGGATCAAGCGCTGGGGGAAGGGGCGGGTTTTCTACCAAGGACTCGGACACGAACCGGCAGAATTCGCCCAACACCCCGCAGCGATGGAACTCACGATGCGCGGTCTGCGTTGGGCCGCCGGAGACCTTGGCTGAAATTAAACACCTTCCCCATGTCCGAAGTTCGCACCCAACTAGGCCTCATCGGCTGCGGCAAAATCAGCGCCGCCTACTTCCACGGCTGCGCCGCCTATCCGGCGCTCGAAATCGCCGGCTGCGCCGATCTCCACGTCGGCCTCGCCCAACAGGTGGCCGCCGAACACGGCGTCTCCTTCGCCGGATCCGTGGACGAGCTGTTGTCTCGGCCAGAGATCCAGATTGTGATCAATCTCACCATCCCCGCCGCACACGCTGAAATCAACCGCCGCGCCCTCGCGGCCGGCAAACACGTCTATTGTGAGAAGCCTTTCGCGCTGACGGCGGCCGACACCCTTGCGGTCATCGAAGAAGGCGCCCGGACCGGCCTGCGCGTGGGCAGTGCACCCGATACGTTTCTCGGTTCCGGCATTCAAACGGCCCGCCAATTGATCGACGACGGCGCGATCGGGCGTCCCGTTGCGGCCGTGGGCTTCATGATGTGCCCCGGTCATGAACGCTGGCATCCCAATCCCGCGTTTTATTACCAAGTCGGCGGTGGCCCGATGCTCGATATGGGGCCCTATTACGTCACCGCCCTCGTCAGCCTGCTCGGGCCCGTGCGGCGCGTCAGCGGCATGACCCAAAAAAGCTTCCCCCGCCGCACGATCACCAGCGAGCCTCGCCGCGGCGAGGAAATCCCGGTCGAGGTGCCGACCCACTATTCGACGTCGCTAGAGTTTACCGCCGGCGTCATGGGCACGCTCGTCATGAGCTTCGACACCCACCCGTATCCGCTGCCCAATCTCGTGATTTACGGCAGTGAAGGCAGCTTGCGCGTGCCCGATCCCAACACGTTCGACGGCGCGGTGGAGATCAGCCGCCGCGGCGAAAGTGAGTTTACGGTAGTGCCAACGCGCCACGCCCTCGGCCGCGCGCGGGGCTCCGGGGTCGCCGATCTCGCCGCGGCGTTACGAAGTGGTCGGCCCCACCGCGCCGACGGTAAGCTCGCTCACCACGTGGTCGAAATCCTTGAGGCCGCGGAACGGTCGCACGAGGAATCCCGTCACATCGAGCTCACATCCACCTGCGCACGCCCGGCGCCGATACCGGCGGATCTGCCGGCGGATCGATTCGAGGACTGAGACCGCCGGGGCGCAGGCAGAACTACGGGTTGCCGATCTTGGCGTCGACCGAGTATTTGCCCCCGCCCGCAAACACCAACGCGAGAAAAGCCGCGCCATAAATCAGCGCGGACTCGCCACTTTTCGCCCCGACCAAAACGCCGTTGTGCACCATGAAAAACGCCACGCCCATCGTGATGGCCACGCTGAGCGCGGCAAACCGCGTATAGCAGCCGAGGACCACGAGGCTCGCACCGACAAACTCGCCGCCGGTGGCGAGCAGGTAGCTCAACTCATGAGTGATGCCGAGTGGATCCGGAAAGGAGTGGAACTTGGAACCGAAGGTCGTGACCTTGCCCCAACCGTGGAGGAAAACCATGCAGCCGCCAAAAACCACCCGGAGGAACAAGAGTCCCAGATCGGCATTCACCGGAATAAACGAGAGCGAGAAGAGTTTTTTCATGGAGAGAAAAAGGACGGAGACAGCGATTGCCCGCCAGAGCACTCGCCGTGCCTCAGGAGGCGTCGGCCGCTTCGGGGGGAGGTCCCACGAGAGCCTCGACCTCGCGCAGGAGGTCCGACAGTTCGAACGGCTTGGCCAAGGTGCGCTGCACGCCCAGACGCCGAGCGATATTGATCAGCACATCGGCGGCAGTGCGCCCCCCGCCCGACATGGCCAAAACTTTAAGATCCGGGAGCGCGCGCCGCGCGGCCATGATGAGCTCCAGCCCATCCATGTCCGGCATCAGAATATCCGTGATCAAGAGGTCTATGTTTCGGCTTTTCAGCTGCGTCAGCGCCGACTGACCGTTCGAGGCCTCGAAGGTCGCATACCCCGTCATCCGCAACGCCTCCGCGAAGATTTCACGAATCCCGTCCTCGTCATCGACGACGAGAATACAGGGAGAAAGATTAGGTTCAGCGGCAGGCACGGGCATGACCCAATCAGGACTTTTTTCCCGGATCAACCTCGCGCATCGTCCTAATTAATAGAAGCCGTTAGCCGGACTTAGCAGCCGCAAACAGCCGCCGCTCATTGTGCCGTGGCGGCGGATGCCTTGACCCGAGGAGGCCTTCGCGCCAAGTCGCTTGGCATGCGTTTTAGTGAACCACCGGAAAAACTGGGACCGTTTCAGTTTGTGATTCTGGTGCTCTCGTTCGTCCTGCTCGGCGGGATTGCGGCCGAGTGGCTGCTCCCGGTGCCACCCGAGGTGCAACGCGTGATCTTCATCATCGATTCGGGGGTCTGCGTCGTCTTTCTGGTGGATTTCGTGGTGCGATTTCGGGCCGCTCCCTCGAAGTGGCGCTTCATGCGCTGGGGCTGGATCGACCTGCTCGCCAGTGTGCCGGCCGTCGAAGCGCTGCGCATCGGACGGATCTTCCGTATCGTGCGGATCGTTCGTCTGCTGGCGGCGTATCATTCGCTGCGTTCCTTTTTTCGAGCGCTGATCGAGAGCAAATCGAGCGCAGGCGTCGCATCGGTCTTCGTGGTGGCGTTCCTCGTCATCTCGTTTGGATCGGTCGGCATCTTGCTGACGGAGGCTGGTGCGCCCCGGGCCAACATCCACACCGCCGAAGATGCGTTATGGTGGAGCATGGCCACCGTCACCACGGTCGGTTATGGTGACACCTACCCGGTCACCAATGCGGGGCGCCTGATCGCGAGTGTGCTCATGGTAACAGGCATCGGCCTTTTCGGCACCCTGAGCGGTGTCGCGGCGGGCTTCTTTTTCGGTCACCGCCAGGAAGAATCCGAGGACCATCGCCAGCGTCGGGAGATCCTCGAACGGCTGGACCGACTCCAAAAGCAGCTCGAATCCAAGGAAAAGCAGGACAACTGATCGCGACTTCCGCGGGCTGCGGTCTTGCACGACGTGAAAAATCGCGAAAACGTGCCTCATGGTAATTTTTGGCAAGCTGGGCCTCGCGGTGTTCGCGGGCGTGACGATTCTCGCGTTGTTGTGAAACGCTTCCGCTATGGAGCGGATCCGCTCGCGATCCTCGCGGTAGCGGCGTATGCGGTAAATCGGTTTCTGTTGAAACCGCATGTCGGTGCAGGGTTTATGCACGACCACTTCAATGATTTGCTGCTCATTCCCGCCGCGCTGCCTTGGGTGCTTTGGGCGCAACGTCGGCTGGGATGGCGCGATCATGATCGTGGGCCCACCAACGCCGAGATCGCGCAACATTTGGTCATTTGGGCGGTGATCTGCGAAGGGATCGGTCCTTTATGGGTGGCTCACGCGACGGCCGATTGGCGTGATGTCATCGCCTACGTTGTGGGTGCCGTCTTCGCTGCTCTGTGGTGGCGCACCGCCCCTTTGCTGCGGCCCGCGCCCCTGCGAGTCGGCGTGAAGCAGGTCGACCGCGCATGAGCTTCGACCTGCTCGCCGCCCACTACGGTTGGATGGAAACGGTGATGGCCGGCGGCGTGATGCAACGCGCCCGTGTCGCGCACCTCGACCGGCTCAAAGGCCGCCAGAAAATCTTAATCTTGGGGGAAGGCCCCGGCCGGTTTCTCGCTGCGGCCCTGCCCGCCCTGCCGGAGGCACGATTCACGTGCGTCGACGCCAGCGCAGCCATGATCGCCGCCGCACGGCGCCGGCTCGGCCCCGCCGCCTCGAGCGACCGTATCCGTTGGATTCATGCGGAACTCCCCGGGTGGCTGCCTGCCCCGGAAGCGGGCTTCGATGCCGTCGTCACCGATTGCTTTCTGGACTGCTTCCCGCCCGATCAGCTGCGGGTCGTCATCGACGGCGTGGCGGAGGCCTGCGCGCCTGACGCGACCTGGCTGATCGCGGACTTCGGGATTCCCGAGGACGGTTGGCGCCGGTGGCGTGCCCAAGCCATCCACGCATTGATGTATGCCTTTTTCCGAGTGGTCACGTGTTTGCCCGCGCGACGTTGGACGGACCCGGCCGACTATTTAAGCGCCGTCGGATTTCGTTGTGCCGCCCGGCGCGACTTTGAGCACGGTTTGGTGCAATCCCACTGTTGGGAACGCTCCGCCGTATATTCAGGATTGATTGAGACCTTACCAACCATGGAGATGAGCACGTGATCGGGGACTTTATTGCCAGCAGTTTAAATCGACTCCCCAAACAGAGCCGAAGCATCGTCAAGACCATCGTGTATGGATTGAGCGCCGGGCTCGTCGCGGTCGCCTTCCATTTTGCCATCCATGGCATCTACGAAAACGGGATCGGCCGACTCGCGGACGGCTCCGTCACGAATTTCGTGATCTGGAGTTTTGTCATCGTGGTGGGCACCTCCGCGATTTCCGGCTGGTTGCTCAGCGCGGTCTGCCCCGAGGCCGCCGGATCAGGTATCCCGCAGGTCAAGTTGGCCTTCTGGAAAGACATGGGCTACATCCCGTGGCGCGTGGTCTGGGTGAAATTCATCGGCGGTGCGCTCAGCGTCGGCGGTGGCGCCAGCCTCGGTCGCGAGGGACCCTCGGTGCAACTCGCATCCGGCCTTTCCAGCGAGCTCGCCGGCTTTATGGGCGAGCCCAAACACAAGCGGCGCATCGCCAATGCTGCGGCGGCCGCGGCCGGACTCGCGGCGGCGTTTAATACGCCGATCGCCGCCGTGACCTTCGTGCTGGAGGAGATCGTCGGCGACCTCAACAGCAAGATGCTCGGCAGCATCCTGCTCGCCTCCGTCATCGGGGCGCTGGTCGCCCACGGCTTCCTCGGTGAACAACCCTCGTTCACCTTGCATGCCGCCACGCCCGTGGTCGCCGCCATCTCGGCGCTGGCGGGCGTCGTTTTCCATCGCACCTCCCTTGATCTGCGCCTCTGGAATAAAGGGCCTCGCCGCCTGCCCGCCTGGAGCCGCACCGCTCTCGGCGGTCTCGCGGTTTGGGCCATCGGCTGCGCCGTGTTTGTGAACACCGGCAAGATGGGCGTCTTCGGCCTCGGTTACGACGATCTCTCCGCCGCCCTCGACAACCAACTGGGTTGGAAAATCGCGATGCTGTTGCTGGCGGCCAAACTTTGCGCCACGGCGATCTGCTACGGGCTCGGTGGTTGCGGCGGTATTTTTGCGCCGACGCTATTCTTCGGCGGCATGGCTGGCGCCGGACTCGCCGGTTTACTCGAACTGGTGGTGCCGCTTTCCGCGGCCGATCATGTGACCCTCGCCGTTGTCGGCATGTGCTCGTGCCTGGGGGCCGTGGTGCGCGCGCCCGTGACCGGCCTGCTGATTGTATTCGAAATGACGCACGAGTTCTCTCTGGTGCCCGCCCTCATGGTCGGCGGGCTCATCAGTCTGGCGATCGGCAAGAAGTTTAACCGGGTTAACTTCTACGACGAGATTCTCGAGCAGGACGGGCAACACGTGGAACGCGTGATGCCGCCGCGCGATTTGCGTTCCTGGTTGGAGGCGCCCATCAGCCGTGCCGCCAATTTCCGTCCGATCATCATCAAGGATCTGTCGCCGGACTATTTGGCTAAGATCGTGAGTGAGCATCGCCACGATCGCTTCCCCGTGGTGCTCGAGGGCAAGCTCGCCGGGGTCATTACCCTGTCGGTCGCCGAAATGTGCGCCCGCGACAAAACCAAGCCGGTGCTCGAACCCGTCGCGATCTGCCGACGCGATACGACGATCCGGGAGGCCCAGACCAAAATCATCGAGTCCCCCTCCAACATGGTCGTGGTCGTCGGCGGTGAGGATGCCCACGTCATCGGTTTGTTGACCCTGCACGATATTTTGCGCGCCGAAATGCTGCTTTCCAAAGAGACCTGAAACGGGCTGGAAATCCGATCCCGGAATCGCCCAGGATCGGAGAGCAGAGTCCCTTGCCGTCCGTCTTCAGCGGCGTGGCGGCGACGCCTCCCGCGACGGCGGGCTCACCCAGCAACTTAACCATGGCCAAGGTTTACTTTTACTACTCCGCGATGAATGCCGGCAAAAGCACGGTGTTGTTGCAGTCGTCCTACAACTACCAGGAGCGCGGCATGCGCACGCTCCTTTTTGCGCCGGCGGTTGATCAACGCGCCGGGCTCGGTCGCATCGCTTCGCGCATCGGCCTTTCCGCCGAGGCCAACGCGTTCACCACGCATGATAATCTGCTGAAGATTGTCACCCAGGAGCACGGGGAGGCCGAACTCTCCTGCGTGTTGATCGACGAGGCCCAGTTCCTCACCCGCGCTCAGGTCGAACAGCTCGCCGCCGTCGCCGATGACCTTGATATCCCCGTGCTCTGCTATGGCCTCCGCACCGATTTTCAGGGCAACTTGTTTGAAGGCAGCGCCGCCCTCCTCGGCTGGGCCGACGATCTCAGCGAGTTGAAAACCATCTGTCACTGCGGCCGCAAGGCTACAATGAACCTCCGGGTCGGCACCGACGGCAAAGCGGTGCGAGAAGGCGCCCAAGTGGAAATCGGCGGCAATGAGCGCTACGTGGCCATGTGCCGTCGCCACTTCCGCGCGGCAACGCAGTAGTCCGTCAGGCGGAAACGGTCTGACACGGATACAAACCGGGGCGCCTCAATATTCCGCTTGAAGTATATTCCTGAATCGGAATCTATGCAGCGTGGACTTGGTCAAAATTCATACCTGCCTTTGTGATCAGACGCGCTTGCGTCTGCTCAATCTGCTGCTCGGCGGCCCCCTCTGCGTCTGTCACTTTCAGGACGTGCTTCGCGAGCCGCAGGTGAAGATTTCCAAACATCTCGGTTTTCTCAAACGCCACGGTTTGGTCGAGGCGTCGCGCTGCGGACAGTGGATGATTTATCAACTGCCCAAAACGCGCTCGCCCCTGCTGAAAACAAACCTCGCCTGCCTCCAGGACTGCGCCGGGGAAGACCGGCAACTCCGCGCCGATTCCGTCCGTCTCGCCAAGCTGCGTGCCTCCTTCGAGGCCGACGCGCCCGCCGGCGTGCGCGCTGCGTTCTGCAAGTGCTGAGCTCACGACCGGACACGACCCCGACCGCCATGAAACACCTTTCGTTTTTAGACCGCTATCTCACGCTTTGGATTTTCGCCGCCATGGCCTTGGGCGTTGCGCTCGGCCATCTCGTCATCCACGACCCCGGAGCGTTTTTTGCGCCGCTGACCTTGGGCACAACCAATCTGCCGATCGCGCTAGGTCTGATCGTGATGATGTATCCGCCGCTCGCAAAAGTGAAATACGCGCAGCTTCCTCGAGTCTTCGCCAAGACCCGCATTCTCACGCTTTCCCTGGTCCAAAATTGGATCGTGGGGCCGGTGCTGATGTTTGCCTTGGCGGTGCTGTTGTTACGCGACCATCCCGACTACTTTGTCGGCTTGGTGCTGGTCGGTTTGGCGCGCTGCATCGCGATGGTGCTGGTATGGAACGACCTTGCCGAAGGCAGCCCCGACTATGCGGCTGGACTCGTGGCATTGAACAGCATCGCGCAGATTTTTTTATATGGATTCTACGCGTGGTTGTTCATCACCGTGATGCCTCCGTGGTTCGGCCTCGCCGGTCAAATCGTGCCCATCGCGATGAGCGATGTCTTCACGAGTGTGTTGATCTATCTTGGCATTCCCTTTGCGGCCGGCGCATTGAGCCGCGTAGTTCTCGTCCGGTGGCGCGGCGAGAGCTGGTATGAAACGGTCTATCTGCCACGCATCGCGCCGCTCACGCTGAGCGCGTTGCTCTTCACCATCGTGGTCATGTTCACGTTCAAGGGTGACGCCATCGTCCAACTCCCTCTCGATGTGCTGCGCATTGCATTACCCCTGGTGATCTACTTCACGGTTATGTTCAGCATCAGCTTCCTGATGGCGAAACGATTGGGCGCCGACTACCAGCGCAGCACCACCCTTGCATTCACCTCTGCGGGCAACAATTTCGAGTTGGCGATCGCCGTCGCCATCGGCGTCTTCGGCCTGCAATCCGGGGTCGCTTTCGCGGCCGTCGTCGGTCCGCTGATCGAAGTGCCCGCGCTGCTGGCTCTCGTCCACTTGGCGCTGCGGTGGCGTCGCGGCTTCGCCCCCCACCTTTCTTGATATGAAACCCCGCATCCTCATTCTTTGCACGGGCAACTCCTGTCGCAGTCACATGGCCGAAGGCATTCTGCGCGCCGCCGCAGGGGACCTCGTCGACGTTTATAGCGCCGGCTCGCGTCCCTCCGGCTACGTTCATCCGAAAGCCATCGCGGTGATGCAGGAGATCGGCCTCGACCTGGGCGGTCACACCTCGAAGCACATGGACCGTTTTCTTGATCGCGACATCACCACGGTGATCACCGTTTGCGGCAACGCCGACCAAGCCTGCCCGCGGTTCCCCTGCCAAGTGAATCGGTATCATTGGGGCTTCGACGACCCGGCACACGCCACCGGCACCGAAGCCGCAATCGACGCGGTGTTTCGCCGGGTGCGCGACGAAATCAAATTGGTCTTCGAGGCCTACGCCGCCGGCCTGCGCGAAAGCCATACCTGATCATTCCACCTCTACCACTCGTTCCGTCATGACCCTCGCCGAACTCAAAACCCTCCTCCACGCTCATCCCGCGAAACGGCTCAATATTATCTTCCCAGACGCCGATCCGATCGAACCTGATTTCCACATCACGGAAGTGGGTCACGTCAAAAAGAACTTCATCGACTGCGGCGGAGTCCGGCGCACCGCCGAAACATGCGTGCTCCAAACGTGGGTGGCCGCGAACGATCCCGACCATCGCCTCGCCGCCGGCAAACTCGCGCACATCCTCGACCTGACCGCCGACTTCATGCCCCACGACCAACTCGACGTGGAAATCGAATACGAAGGCTGCACCGTGTCCCTTTATCCCGTCGCCTCCGCCGAGATCACGCCGGAGGAGGTCCGCCTGCAACTGACCGGGAAACACACCGATTGCCTCGCGAAAGAGGCCTGCGGACTGGAAAGCGGCGGCTGCGGGTGCGGTTGATTTCAGGTCGAAACGATGGCGGGCGACGACTTGCGCTCGCCCGCCGGTCGATTCAACCTGTCCCTTCGCATGATCGATCTTCCTCCGCCCAGCCACCTTTACGTCGGCACCTACACCCGCACCACCAGCCAGGGCATCTACGAGCTCGCCTTCAATCCGGAGACGGGAGAATTGGGCGAACCGCAGCTCGCCGCTGAAATCGCCAACCCCACTTGGCTCTCATGGGCGCCTGATCGCCGCACGCTGCTCTCCGTCGATGCCGGCGGCGCGGGCAGCGTCGCCAGCTTTTCGGTTTTGCCCAGCGCCCCGGCTTCCCTCGTGCCTCTATCAAGCCGCCCCACCGGCGGCGGCAGCCCGTGCCACGTGGTGGCCGATGCCAGCGGCCGCATGGTGCTCGCCGCCTCCTATGGCGAAGCCGTCGTATCCTCGTTTCCCTTACACGCCGACGGGACCTTGGGCGAGCGCACCGGCTACGTTAAGCATGTTGGCTCCGGCCCCGATGCGGGTCGCCAGAATGAAGCTCACGCCCATGGCGTCACGCTCTCGCCTGACAATCATTTCGCTTTCGTGCCCGACCTCGGGTCCGACAAGGTTTTCGCTTATGTGATCGATCCCGCCACCGCGACGTTCACCGCGCATAATCCGGCCTTCCTGGCCGTCGCTCCCGGGTCCGGCCCCCGCCACTTGGAATTTTCTCCAGGCGGCGCCAACGCCTATCTGATTAACGAGATGGGCGGCACCATCGTCGCCTTCGACTATGATTCCGGAAAGGGCATTCTGACGCCCGTGCAGACAATCTCCACCCTGCCTGAGGGTTTCAGGGGCGCGAACAAAACCGCCGAGATCGCCGTGCACCCGAACGGCCGCTTTGTCTACGGGTCCAACCGCGGACACGATTCCATCGTCGTCTACGCACGAGACCCCGCCACCGGCCGGTTGACGTTGGTGGAACACACACCGAGCGGCGGGAAGTCCCCGCGCCACTTCGCGCTTTCGCCCGACGGCGCCTGGCTCATCACCGCCCATGAAGAGAGCGACGACTTGTTCGTTTTTCGGGTCGACCCGCAGACTGGCCGACTGACCAAAACAATTCACACCGCCACGGTCCCGATGGCCGTCTGCATCCTGTTCGGCCGCTGAGTCCGGCCACACCACCGCGTTCCCGCGTCACTCGTCCCTCTCTATGGCAGACTTTCTCGATAACATGCCGAAGACCGATCCCAAACGCGTCGAACGGGCGTATTTGGTCGGCGTGCAAACCCCGACAATGGTCCCCGGCGAAGCGGCTGAATTGTTGGACGAACTGCAGGAGTTGGTCGAAAATCTCGGCGTTGGCATCGTCGGACGCACCTTGGTCAATCTTCGGTCGCCGAATCCAGCGACGCTCGTCGGCTCGGGCAAAGTGGATGAGATCATCGGCGCCGCCCGATTGCTGGAATGTGACGTCATCGTCTTCGATGAGACCCTGGGCCCCGCGCAGCAACGCAACTGGGAAGAACTCGCGAAGATCGCGGTCATCGATCGGCAGGAAGTCATCCTCGATGTATTCGCCGACCGGGCACAAACGCGCGAAGCCGTGCTCCAGGTCGCCTTGGCTCGGATGGAATATTCGCTTCCCCGCCTCACCCGCGCGTGGACCCACCTTTCGCGCCAACGGGGCAAAGGAGCGATGGGCGGCGAAGGCGAGACGCAGCTCGAGCAGGATCGCCGACTCGTGCGCGATCGCATCACGCGCCTCAAACGCGAGCTGGAAACGGTTCAAAAACAACGCGGCGTCCAACGCCAAAAGCGGCGCCGGGTGCCCGTGCCCACGGCCGCGATCGTGGGTTACACCAACGCCGGCAAATCCTCCCTGCTCAATGCCCTCACCGGCTCGCAGGTCCTCGCCGAGGACAAGCTTTTTGCCACCCTCGATCCGACGACGCGCCAGCTCGTCTTGCGCGGGAACCAGAAGCTGTTGGTGACCGACACGGTCGGTTTCATCCGCCGCCTCCCTCACGGTCTGGTCGAAGCCTTCAAGGCCACGCTCGAAGAAGCCGTCGTGGCCGACTTCATCCTCCACGTGCTCGACGTGTCGGCCCCCAGCGTGGACGAGCATCGCAAGACCACCCTCGCCGTCCTGAAGGAACTGCATGCGGATGACCGCCCCATTGTCACCGTTTACAACAAACTCGACGCCGCCTCCCCCGAGCAGGTGCACCGCGCCCGCCTCGCCGCCCCCGACGCACTTTTCGTCTCCGCGCTGACCGGTGCCGGCCTCGAACAGGTTGAAGCCCATTGCCTCGAACAGATCCGATTTGCGTTCGGCACCGCCGAGCTGCTGATCCCGCATGAGCGCTACGATGTCGTCGCCCGGATGCATGCCGTCGGCCACGTGCAGAACGAAGAAACGCTCGACGACGGCGTGCGATTAGTTGGCCGGTTCCCGCCTTCGCAGAGTTCCTATTTCGCCCCCTTTGTCGTTTCGTCCTAACTTTTGAGCGGCGATTAGGCAACCTGCGTCGCGCTCCGCTCCGGCGCTCAAAGCAACGACCTCAGGTTTTGTTTTTCGGGTAAGGCGGCGCGACCAATCCTCGCGTCTCCATGGCCGGCACCACTTGCCGCTCATAACAATCCGGGCAGATACCGTGGCTGAATTTTGCCCCGCCGTGGGCGGCCACATACTCCTTGATGTCCTGCCAATACTGCTCGTCGTCGCGGATTTTTTGGCAGTAAGAGCAGATGGGCAGGATGGACTCCAACTGTTTGACCTGAGCGGTAAACCCGAGGATGCGCTCCGCCACGTGCAGTCGCATGCCCAACTCGTTGGCGTTGACCGGCTTTTCCAGAAAGTCGTCGACTCCCGCAGCCAACGCTTCCGCCCGGGTCTCTTTCACCACGCGGGTCACCGTCAGCAAAATAAAATAGACGTAGTCGCCACCACGAGCGCGCAAAATCCGGCAAAAATCCAGTCCGTCCAACCCCGGCATCCGCCAGTCGCTCACCACCACCCGAAACTTGCCGTCGCGCAAGCACAGCAGCGCATCTTCGGCGTTCGAGACGAGCTCTACCGTGTGCCCCATCGACTTCAATACGGCCGTCAGCTGGGCTGCCGGGATCGGTTCGTCCTCAATCGCGAGAATCTTCATCGCTTAGGGCAGGCTGAGCCGCCGGTTAAGTTCACCCCGGAAATCCATGGCGCTTTTTCGCAAACGATCCAATGCAGCGCGAGCACCTTCCTTTGACTTTGCCCGCACCTGTTCTTCCAACGCCAGACCCGCCGCCTTGAGCACGAGGCCTCCGATCGCGGCGGCATTGCCCGCCAATGCATGAGCGGACTGGGCCGCCTGCGCCCAATCCGCTACGTTGATCGCGACCTCGATCTGTTCGAGGCGGACCGGCTCGTCAGCCAGATACATCGCCGCCAGTTCGGCCGCGAGACTGCCGCCGTTTTGTCCGGGCAGACTCGACAACGAGATCCAGATTTCCGCATCAAGGGTCGGAGATGCCGGCGGACTGGCCGTAGCCGTAGCTTTTGGGCTCTGCGCGGCGGACCGAAGGCGAATCTGCGAAAGCGCCGCCTTCAGTTCCGCACTCCGAATCGGTTTGGAAACGTAGCCATCCATGCCCGCTTCCCGACAACGCACTTTGTCTTCTGCACGCGCATACGCCGTCAGGGCGACAATCGGCACGAGAACGTCCAGTCCAGGAACTTCGCCTCGTCGGATGCGACGAGTCGTTTCAAATCCGTCCAGCCCCGGCATCTGACAATCCATCAGAACCACGTCAAACGGACGTTCGCCCAGTTTCTGAAGAGCGACATGTCCATTTTCCGCCAGCACGACTTTGCACCCCATCGCGTTAAGGAGCAGGGTCGCCACCCGTTGATTGGCCACATTATCCTCCACCAACAGCACCTCCAAATCAAATATTCCGGCGGCCTTTAATTTTTGCCCGCGCGCCAAGGTGCTCGCCGGCGTTTCCGCTTCACGGGAGAGGGCTAGATCGAGGCAACGGGCCAACTGTTCTTCGGTGACCGGCTTTCGCGCCTCGGCCGTGAACTGTAATCCCTTCGGGACGGCGCCGCCGCCCAAATCAGCTGAGGAAAGCATCACCAACGGGAGGTTACGGCCGAACGGTTCGGTCCGGATCTGCTCGGCCAGCTGCACGCCATTCATCCCAGGCATCATCCAGTCCAAAATCACGAGATGCCACGGTCCCGTCCCGGGGTCCCGCAGTCGGCTCAGAGCCGTTGCGGCATCTTCAACGGCAACCGCCGAGACACCGAAGCGGGCCAACTGCGCCACCAGAATCCGGCGATTGGTCGAATTGTCGTCCACCACCAGCACGCGTCGGCCCGGCGGGATGTGCATTGCAACCCGGGCCGGAATCCGCCCGTGCCGGCTAAATTCCAAGTCGACCCAGAAGACCGAGCCCTCACCCGCCTTGCTCTCAAATCCGATTTCTCCGCCCATCAACTCGACCAACTGACGCGAGATGGCCAGCCCGAGGCCGGTGCCGCCGAAGCGACGCGTGGTGCTGCCGTCCGCCTGCACAAAGGGCTGAAACAGGATGGCCTGCGCAGCCTCCGGTATACCAACGCCGGTATCGCGTATCTCAATACGCGTCCGGCAGCGGTCGGCGTTGCGCATGCGTGATGAGACGGTTACGGCTACCTCTCCGGCATCGGTAAACTTGATCGCGTTACCGATCAGATTCGTCAGCACCTGGCGCACTCGGCCTCCATCGCCCCACAGGAGAGCATCGGGAGCCGGGGCAAACTCACATGTCAACTCGATGCGCTTTTCGTGGGCGCGCGGAGCCAGCAATGCGACGGTTTCTTCCACGACTCGCCGGAGGTCCAATTCCGTGGGATCCAGACGCAACCGGCCCGATTCGATGCGCGAAAAATCCAGGATATCGTTAACGATCGTGAGCAGGCTCTCAGCCCCGCCCGAGATCGTCCGAGCCATTTCCGCCTGCGACTTGTCGAGGTCGGAGTCCAACAACAGCTCCGCCATGCCGATCACCGCATTCATGGGCGTGCGGATCTCGTGGCTCATCGTTGCCAAAAACTCCGATTTTAGACGCGAGGCCTCCAGCGCCTCGTCGCGCGCCTTGGCAAGGTTGGCTTCCATCGTTTTCTGCCCGGTGATATCCTGGGTGAACATCACAATGCCGCCGATCGATTCGTCGGGCCGAAACCAAGGGCGCACCTCCCAGCGAAGCCATTGCGCGGAGCCATCGGACCGCACAAACATTTCGGCATCGGAACGTTCCACTGCGCCCGCGAGACAACGCTGGTGCTTTGCCTTCCAAGCATCCCCGATCTCCGGAAATACCTCGTAATGCGAACGGCCAAGCAAGGGCTCTCCGACCAAGCCGTAGTCCTTGTGCCACTGCTGGCTCACCACGAGGTAGCGCATTTCCCGATCAAACATCGCGACCGACGCCGGCGCATGTTCCGCAAACAACCGCGTGCGCTCCTCGCTCGCCAAAAGTTCGGTCTGGAAGCGCTTCCGCTCGTCGATGTTCTCAATCTGCGAGACGAACTGCAGGGGCCGCCCATCGGCGTCGAGCACCAAGGCCACGGTGAGCCGGACCCAGATGATATCCCCCCCTTTGCGAATGTAGCGCTTTTCCATGCTGTAGGCACGGCTCTTGCCGTCCAGCAACTCATTCACATTGGCCAGATCGAGCGCGAGGTCATCCGGGTGTGTGATATCCGCAAACGATTTCGAAAGCAGTTCCTCCTCATCGTAGCCGACGATTTCACAAAAGGCAGGGTTCACGCTGAGCAGCGTGCCATCCGTGGCCACCATCGCCTTACCGATCGGTGCATAGTCAAAAGCCAGACGGAAGCGTTCCGAATTTTCGTAGCGTTCCGCCTCCGCCTCACGTTGCGCCGTAACATCTTGGTTGATACCGACCAATTTTATGGGCGTGCCGTTGTCATCGCAAATGACGTCCTCGAACGATAAGAGATGACGGGGCGGCTGGTCCGGATGGCGGCGCACCGTGAATTCTCTTCGTCCCCGGCGGCGGCTCTCGATCGTGGACCGCAGTTGTTTTTCCTGCTCCGCCAGCTCCTCCGGAGAGAAACGCCCCGCCCAGTCTTGGTAGTCGATCACGCCATCGGGGGTCGGCGACATACCGTAAACCTCAAACATCCGGGCGTCCCAGATGACTTGGTTGGTCCGGATATCCCATTCCCAAATGCCAATGCCCCCTGCGTCGGCGGCCAAGCGTATCCGCTGCTCACTACGGGCCAGTGCCGCCTCGATATTCTTGCTGGTCGTAATGTCGGTGATGAAACCGTGCCAGATCACGCTGCCGTCGGATTCACGCTCTGGCATCGACGACCCCAGCGCCCACAGCACTTTGCCGTCGGGCAAACAGATGCGATATTCTTGCTGCCAAGCCGAGAGATCTCGCGCCGACGTCTCGATCCCTTTCATCACCGACGGAAGGTCGTCCGGATGGATGCGCTTTAGGACCGCCGCGGCGTCGTCCCGCACCTCCTCGGGCGTTAACCCATAGATTCTGGATATCCCTTCGCTGGCGTATGGAAACGAAATCGTGCCATCAGGACGGAGGCGAAATTGATAGATGAGGCCCGGCACCTGATGCCCGATCTTTTCCAATCGCCGCCGTTCCTGATCTCGCATCCGTTCTGCGCTTTTGCGCGAAGAAATATCCCGCGCGACCCCCAGGTAGCCAGTGATCTGATTCTCTTTGTCCCGTATCGCGGTAATGCTGAGCGAGACTGAAAGGCGGGATCCATCGCGCCGCACATACGTCCACTCTCGTTCGTCCACGCCGGTAGCTGCAGTCGGTAGGATGAATACGTCGAATCCCGGGGAGACGACTCGCCCGAGCTTTAGGCTCAACTCCCGGGCCCGTCCCGCCACCTCCTCCGCGTCGTGGATCACTGCCGGAGTCGCCTGCCCGACCAACTCTTCCGCGCGATAGCCGAGCATCTTTTCCGCGCCGGCATTAAAGACCTCGATTACGCCGTCCGGCCTCGTGGCGATAATCGAAAAGACCGTGGCATCGAGCACCGCCTTTTGCAGGCTCAACATGCGCGACGGCTCATCCGGGCGCGCCCCCTGTTCCGCAGCATCCCGCTTGGCCTTTTCCTCCATCAACGCCGTGACATCGATATGGGCACCCAACATCCGAGTCGGTCGCCCCGTCGAATCACGCAGGGCGATTCCGCGGCACCGCACCCAAAGGGTGGATCCGTCGCGGTGGCGATAACGCACCACTTGATCATAAGGGTGTCGCGGGTCCGCGCAGTGGCGCTCGAAGTTTCGCAATACAACCGGCAGGTCCTCCGGAAAAATGTGTTGCTGCCACCACTCCGGAGAATTGGCCATCTCATCCTCCGCGTAGCCGAAGAGAGCCTTAAACCGCGGGCTCAACCATTCTTGGTCGGGGCGTTCGATATCCCAAAACCACAGACCGTCGAGCGAACCGGCCTGCAGAAAGTCGAAAATCCTGTCATCGCTCCGCATGAGCTCGTAGAGCTCGCGACGCAAATAGTGTTCGTTGGAGTGGTTAGAATCAGTCATTCGGGCCGAGCGCGCTCCGTCCTAGGTATGCCTTCATTATCGTGCCAGACGAGGGACGAGTTAAACGAAAAACGCTGCGTGTTTTTACTCCACTTCATCCGCTCTCCAAGCTAACCTTAGGCCCTTCGGCCTCCCCCATGGAATACCTGAACGAGATTTTTCACTGGCTCCATCAGATTATCGAGCAACCGCTGTTGGAATTCGGCGGAACCCGTCTCACAATGCTGGTCCTGCTGCAGTTCGTGCTGCTCGTTGCATTGGTCTTCCTCGGCGAAACGGTGCTGCGACGCCTATTGACTCAACGTGTGCTCAACCGCACGCACCTTGATGAAGGGATGCGTTTCGCCGTCGCTCGGATCGTCGGCTACATCTTTATCTGCCTCGGGTTCTACGTGGCTTTAAAGCTGGTCGGGATTGACCTGAGTTCCCTCGCCGTGCTCGCCGGCGCGGTGGGCGTGGGGCTCGGTTTCGGTCTGCAGAACATCGTCAGCAACTTCATCAGCGGCCTCATCATCCTCGCCGAACGCCCTATCGCCATCGGTGATCGCGTCGAAGTCAACGGCGTGCTCGGGCAGGTCACGCAGATCAAACTCCGCAGCACCGTTGTCGTCACGAACGATAACATCTCGGTGATCGTGCCGAACTCCAGCTTCATCAGCGATGTCGTGGTGAACTGGAGCCATGGTGATTCCAAGGTGCGGATGAACCTGCCCTTCGGTGTCGCCTACGGGAGTGACATTGAGCTGATGAGCCGCGTCATCGTCGAAGTCGCCAAAGAGAATCCCCATGTATTGGTCAATCCGCCACCGAAAGTATTTTTCATCGGTTTTGGCGACAGCTCCCTGGACTTCGAACTGGGCGTATGGACGATTGAGATGGCGCGACGCCCCAAACCGTTCCGGAGCGA
This sequence comes from uncultured Opitutaceae bacterium, assembly GCA_963974355.1. Taxonomy (GTDB): domain Bacteria; phylum Verrucomicrobiota; class Verrucomicrobiia; order Opitutales; family Opitutaceae; genus Actomonas. The sequence goes on along the minus strand of CAXBDS010000047.1, from coordinate 8,018 downwards.
ACTCTATTTCGCGATCGAGCGCACCCTGCGAAAGCACGGAATTGAAATCCCCTTCCCGCAACGGGATCTCCATATCCGCAGCGGCACGCTCCCGGTTCGACGGGAGAATGCCCCACGAACAGATACTTGACGGAGCGCAATTTCCCCCCACGCTGCCCCTTCCCATCAACTTCTGCCCGATGGTGTAATGGTAGCACAGGTGACTTTGACTCACCCAGTCATGGTTCGAACCCATGTCGGGCAGCCACTTATAATCAACGACTTAGGAAACCCGGCAGCAAAGTGTCAGCAACTCCCCCGAGGGGACCTTTTTAGCAGGTGGACGAACAACCTAGGACAAACCTAGGAAAGATAGGCCAGCGGCACCGGTTTCCAAACCCGTCCCCGTAGTGTCAAAAAACTCATGCGGCCTCTCGGTGATAGAACTTCAGGAGGCCACCGAGGCGCTCGCGGGTTCGGATCGGACCTGATGAACTGCCGATCTGGTCGGCTGCTGCCGGAAACAGGATCAGATTGTCCTTACCTTGGTGGTTCCTCTCCTGGTGATAGTGCTGAGCGTAGTTCGAGAGGACATGGCGGAGCGACGCCTCGCCGAAAAGGATCAGCTTCGACAGACACTCTTCCTTCACGGACCGATTCCATCGTTCCAAATGAGCGTTTAGATTTGGACTTCGTGGGGGCAGCGCCAAGGGTTGGATGCCAGCGGAACGCAGGATGCCGCAAAAGGCCGCGCTAAACTTGGTATCCCGGTCGTGCAACAGATAGCGGCAGTCGTTCAGAAAACCGTCGCCAACCATCGTCAAATTTCGGGCCATCTGCTTCATCCATTCTTTCGTAGGAGCGAGTGTGGTCCCCGCGATGTGGATTTGGCGCGGGGCGATCCGCATGACCACTAACACGTAGTAGGTCATCAACCCACCCGCAGTCCAAACCTCGGCTGTGAAAAAATCTACGGACGCCAAAGTTTCTTGATGCGATCGGATAAACTCCCTCCACGGCATCCGCTTTCCCCGCTCCGGCGCCGGGGCCAAACCATGCCGCTTGAGGAGGTTCGCCACGGTTTGGTGGCTCACGACGTGTCCGAGATTGTCCATCGCACCGACGATGCGTTTCCCCCGACAAAACGGACACGCGTAAGGCGTGTTGTTGGATTGGTTAGTTGAGGTTGGATTCGTAGTCGAGGGGGCTTTTGTAGCCGAGCGACGAGTGGAGTCGGGTGCGGTTGTAGAAGCCTTCGACGTAATCGAAGATGGCGGTGGTGGCGTCGTCCCGGGTGTGGAACTGGCGACGATAGACCAGTTCGTGTTTGAGGGTGCTCCAGAAGGCCTCCATGGCCGCGTTGTCGTAGCAGTTGCCCTGGCGGCTCATCGAGGCGATACAGCCGTGCGTCGCCAGACTGGATCGATAGGCCGCGCTGGCATACTGGCAGCCGCGATCCGAGTGGTGCAGCACCGGCGTCTGCGGACGGCGTTGGCATAGCGCCATGTGCAGGGCCGCCAAGGGCAACGCGGTTTGCAGGCTCGAGCCCATGGCCCAGCCGATCAGACGGCGGCTGTAGAGATCGAGCACGCCGGCAACGTAAAGCCACCCTTCGTTCGTTTCCACGTAGGTGATGTCCGTCACCCAGACTTGATCGGGCTGAGTCGGCGCGCTGGTGGTGGCGAGCAGGTTCGGGGCGAGCGGATGGTCATGATTGCTGTCGGTGGTGCGCACCCGATAGCGCCGCCGCTGGCGACCTTGCAGCCCGCTCAAGCGCATCAAACGTGCGACCCGATGACGGCCCACCCGTTCGCCCTGCCTGCGCAGGCAGGCCGTCACTCGCGTTTGCCGCGAGGCCGCGTAAATCTCGGCGATCTTCGCCGCCCGGTGTTGCCGGGCCCGGGGCGAGTCGCCAACCCGGCGCCACTGGCAGTAACCGCTGCGCGAGACCGCCAGGGTCTGGCACAGAATCTTGATCGGATGGGCGTCGCTCATGGCCTTGATCCGGGCATACCGCTCGACGACGGTTCCGAGAGGATGCCCGCGGCTTTTTTTAGGATGTCCCTTTGCTCGGTGATCCTCGCCAGCTCGCGCCGCAGCCGTTCGTTCTCCGCCTGCAGGTCGTCTTTGCTTGCGAAAGGGACAGCCGGCCCGGCGACCCGGGCCGACTGCCCCCCTCGGTTCCAGTCATACAGCTGGAACACACTGATCCCTAAATCACGCGCCGTCGCCTCCGCCGAGCGCCCGCTCTGCTTCCAAAGACGCACCGCTTCTCGCCGGAACGCCTCGTCATAGCGGCGCGTTGCGCCGCCCTTCTCGTGGTCTTTCATCGTTGGGTTCTCCTAAACGCCCAACCCGTGTCCGTCGATCCGGGGCAACCTCAATTATTCCTTTCCAATTCATCTGCTTAGGTTTCCAAAAATAATCAGGCGCTTAATCCTGAAACCACTGCAGCTCTCGATTGAATTAAACACCTGGCGCTACTGAACCATGCGCAGTCTTTCCTGCTACCTGCCGCCATTTCGTTACCGCTGCTGACAGAATTATCCTACACCTCTCTTGCTCGCCGAACTCCAGTAAACAAAAATCTTGAAGCGTTCAGGCGAATTCGTAAAGCCGAACCGGCACCTTGCGCGCCGCCGAAGCATAGAGCGCCTCGACCAATGCTACGCCGTCTCGACCGGATCGCCCGGAGACGGCGGGCGACCGTCCCTCGCACAACGCTTCGACAAGATCCTGCAGCTGCCGACGGTGCCCCTCGACATCGATCGCATCCGGTGCGCTCGCACCTGAGCCCAAATCGCCGCCGCGCTGCGGCGTGCGAAAAATCGGGTCCTCCGGCCTTTCCTCGCGAAAATCCCACCGAGCAATCCGATCATCTTCCAAGGTGATCGAGCCCTGATCACCGCACAGCTCGATCCGTCGCTGCCAACCGGGCCAGGCCGCTGTCGTCGCCTCCACCGTGCCGAGCGCTCCATCGGCGTAGCGTAACGTGGCGACTGCGGTATCCTCGACCTCGATTTCCCGGTGAACTCGCCGCGTTGTCCGACAAAAGACCTCCGCCGGTAGGCCCACAAACCATTGCAACAGGTCAAGCGCATGGATGGCCTGCGACATCAGGGCACCGCCCCCGTCGCCCGCCCAGGAACCGCGCGTGCCGGTGTAGTAGAGCGGGGTTCGGTGCCACTTGACGTAGGCGCTCGCGAGCACGAGCCGGCCCAGCCGACCCGCGGCCACCGCCGCTTTCGTGGCCGCGGCTCCCGCCCCGAACCGTCCCTGAAAAATAGGCACCAACCAAACACCGGCGGCCTCGGCGGCCGTCAGCATCTGGTCACAACGGGCGGTCGCGATCTCCATCGGTTTCTCAATCACCACGTGTTTGCCTGCCCGGATAGCGATCAACGCAGGCGCAAGATGCATTCCGGCAGACGTCGTCACGCAAATCACATCCACCTCCGGGCGCGCCGCCAGTTCCTCCATCCCGCCCCCGACGAAGTCTGCCCCGTGCCGAAGCGCAAAGTCCGCCGCACGCTCGGCGCTGCGCCCCGCCACCGCGACCAGGCGGGCCCCTGCGATTTGTGCGATGGCCCGCGCGTGATAGCCGGCGATCATACCCGGGCCGTAGATGCCGAAGCCGATGGGCCGAGGTGGACTCGTCCCTCCCAGGGATGCGGCGACGGTCATCACAATGGCGCCTCGTAGGCATTTTGCCCGCCGCCCAAACGTCGCCACCAACGCGAGACAAAGAGCAGGGAAAAGAACGACATGCCAAAGAGGCCGGCGAGCATGAGGTTAACAAACCGGTAGCGACCGATTTCGACCTCCCCCACGAACGGCACCACGACCTGCAGGTGAAGATCCCGCATGGCATCCAAGGCCCAGCCCGCAAACGGGCTGAAGACAAACGCGATCCCGATGGAATGAATGATGATGCTGGCCGAGCTGAGCTGGGCGTAACGATCCCGATGAAACACCTCCTGGGCGAGCGCCAGCTGACCGAGCATCACCACCCAAAACAGGATGCCGGTGACGAACGTCGAAACGAAAAACGTCTTTTCTCCCACCACGCCGAAAAACGAAAGCGCGTAGGCCAAAGTGATCAGCACCAGGGCCGGTTTCATCACCCGGATCGTGCCGAAACGGTCGAACCAACGACCGACGGGATAGGCCACCAAGATCCAGGCGATCGCCGGCCACGCCATCATTTTGCCCACCGCGTCGAGATCCATGCCAAGCTCACGCTGGGGGAAAAATACGATAAAGCCGGAAATCGGAACACTCGCAAAAATCGGCAACCGGGCGAGGTACGTCCAGCGATAGATCGGATGACTGTAAGACTCGCGCACGAACGTGCGGCAGACATTGAAGACTCCCTTCCCCCAACTTTCCTTCGCGGTGGCGGGATCGTCCTCGACCGGTGGATACTCGCCTTCCTTCACAAAAATACAGATGCCAAAAAACCCGAGCAGGTTGAGGGTGGCCAGCCCGACAAAGATCTCCCGCGCGTGGCTGACGGCAATGCCCAGCAACCAATACGCCGTGACAAACGTGCTCAAGGCACCGACCGCCCGAAACAACGCCAAGAATCGTCCCATGTGGCTTGAGGGCACCACATCCCGAAACAGCGAGAAAAACATCGTGACCAACACAATGTGTCCGAACCGAAAACCGATCGTGAGCATCGCAAACGTCAACATCGTCGGCGCCCAGGGCAATGCCTCCATCCAGCTCGCGATCCGCTCCGACCCGACCAACCACGCGCCGATCTCCGGCGCAAAGGGCGTCGCGGCGAGAAAAATCGCCATGATCGGGGTGGCCCAAAGAATGTAAGGGATGCGCCGCCCGCGCCGCGTCCGCTTCCGATCCGACCGATAGCTCACCACGGGCGCGACCAGCAACTGCAGCAACGCCGGGATGGAGCTCGCAACGATGGCGATCTGCTGGTCGCTCGCCTCGAATGATTTCAACACCACCGGCAAAATCTTCGCCTCCACCCGCTCGATCAGCGTCAGCACGACGTCGGCCGTGAGCAAGGCGCCGAAGAGCGCCGCCAAGCGCTTACCGGTGTAGGTCAGCGAACCGGCGCGATGCAGCTTGGGCGCATCGCTGGGCGCGTCCGGCGTGGCTGCGGGAGGAGAAGGCGTTTCCTGAGGAGGGGTAGCGGACATGGACGGACGAATGGGGTGAAGGAAAGATGACGCATACCAACGGGGCCTGAAAGAGGGATGCCGGAAACAAAAAAACCCTCGCCCGCGCTCACGGTTCCGCCGCGAGCTCGTCCAGGAGATCGCTCCGATCCAGCGCCATGGCATCGAAGGCCTGATCCAGATGTGCCGGGGTCCGTCCCCCCACCAACATCGCGGCGATACCGGGCTGGTTCACCGCCCACATCAAGGCGAGTTGCACCTTGGATAGTCCTGATCGCGCCGACACGTGTTCGAGACGTGCCAACCGACGGTAGGCCTCCTCGGTGAAGTAGATGTTCTGGTTGTTCGGCACGAGGTCGAAGCGGCTGCCCGCCACCACCCCGGTCTGATGCTTTCCCGTCAGAAACCCGGAACCGAGCGGACTGAAGGTGAAAATCACCACGTCGTTTTTCACGCAGAAGGCCCGGTACGCGTCATCAATGTGCCGCACCGCGAAGTTGTTGTTGTTCTGCAGCGCCTGAAAACGCGCCCAACCTCCGGCCACTTGCATATCAAGCACTCGCGCAAACTGCGCTGCGGTGAAATTCGAGGCTCCCAACGACCGGATCTTTCCGACCCGTACCAGGTCGTCGAGCATCGCCAACACCTGAGGATCGGCCGCCGAGTCGTCCCACTTGTGGAAATAGAAGATATCGATCGCGTCGACACAGAGGGCCTTGAGACTGTTTTCCACCGAGGCGCGCACGGTGTCCGGGGTGAAGGGAGGCAGCATCTTGGTGGACAGGAAAATCGTGCCGGGCGCGGGTTTCCGATCGGCCAGCCAGCGTCCAACGATCCGTTCCGACTCGCCCTTGGCGTAGGCGGCGGCGAGGTCGAAATGATTCACCTCGCGAGTGATCGCGTGGTCCATCAACACCCCCGCGGCGGCTTCATCAATTTCGCGCCCGAAGGTCGCGCAGCCGAGGCCAAGGCGACTGAAGCGCACATCCATCAGTCGTAGCGGGGAGAGGTGGGCGTCCGGAGACGGGGAGGGAGTAGTCATGGGATAAAACGTTCAGCGGGGAGTCTCGGCGGTGGAAACCGAGATGACATAATAGGTGGCCGGCGCGTCGCTCCGGTTGCGAATCGTCTGCGTCGCGCCTGGTGCGAGCAGAATGACGCATCCTGGCCCAACCGGGTGCGTGACGGTGTCGAGCGTCGATTCGACCACGCCCTCCTTCACAATCACCAAGAGCAGGTTGAGGTGACCGCCGTGTCGCACCGGATATCGACCGGCCGCGACGGAGGTCGCATGGATTTTGAGTTGGGTGAAGGTGGCGGTCGTGCCGCCGATGAAGCTGCGCCTGGAATCGTGCGTCATCTCCTTGCACTCCCCTTCTTCCCAGCCGACCACCTGCGAACCCAGCTGGTCCTTCGGCAGCCAGCTCGCCGCCGGAGCATCGGGCATCGCATGGGCCGCGTCGGCGACAAAATTGATAACGTAGTAGGTGGCCGGTTCCGCGCTGCGGTTCACGACGTTGTGGGCATCGTTCGCGGCAAAGAAGATCACCGCGCCCGGACCCGCCGAACAGAGGTCGCCATTGATCGAAACCTCCAGGCTACCCTCCTTCATGATCAGGATCTCTTCCCACGGGTGGCAATGCGGCGCATGGGTGCTCGAACCGGGGTTCAACGTAGTGATGTGCATTGCCAGGCGCTCCAGCGTCGGGGCCGGGGCATCGAAGACGCTCCGCACGACGCCGGTGGCCGTGGAGCGCACCGGCAAGGTCGCCCAGTCGACAAAGGCCGAGCCCAGCGGCGTCGAAGACGGCGGGCGTTTAAACGCAGCCCGCAGAGGGCCGTCGACAGATGGAGCGCTGGGACTTTGGGATGTGGTTTCCATAGAAAATGACCGGGGCGATTTCGACTGCGCCGGCGGCCAGGCCGGTGATCGCGCAGCAGGGGTGTATTAGCTTGGCCGATACTCGAGGACGGGGGAGCATCGAACCGCGAAGATGGGCCAGTTGGCGTCGACTCCAGCCGTTTCACAACGGCACAAAAAGTAGACGTTGACCCGGACCGGACAGGTTCAGCGCCGTCGCGGAGATCCCCGCCGCCAGCCCATCAAGCCCCCGCCAAACGGGTGATCGCGTGGGCTCGCAACGCCGCCTCGTCCGGCTGCACGCCGATCCCTGCTTCCTCGCCGAGGTAGACGCATCCGGCGCGTTCAAAGCGCGCCTTTTCAGGATAGAAGGCACTCTCGTCCAGGAACTGGGAACCGTTCAACGCGAGGGGACGGAAAATTCCCGCCGCCGCCGCCACCTGACAGGCCGCCATCTTGGTGAGCAGACCATCGGTCAACCCACTCACCACCGCCGGCAGTCCGGCCGATTCAGCCACGCCGAGCTGTTGCAAGGTTGGCCAGATCCCGCCCGAGCGCGTGAGCTTGACCACCAGATAGTCGACCAGCCCCGCCCGGGCATACCCAAAAAAATCGCCCGGACTCACCGTCGCTTCATCGACGGCCAATGCGATCGTCGTACGGGCGCGCAATTGTGCCATGAGGTGAAACTGGTCCGCCGGCAACGGCTGCTCCAAAAGGTGCACGCCCAAATCCTCAAACGCCTGCGCCGTGTACACGGCTTCCGGCAACTTGAACCCTTGGTTGCAGTCCGCCCAAATGAAGGCGTCCTTCGGCGCCCGCTGGACAATCTCGCGCGCCACGGCGAGATCCGTTTCCATCGCGACCGCCGCCTTGAAATTGAAGTGCGCATAACCGGCCGCGAGTCCGGTTTCCACATCGCGCACCACCTGCTCCGCCTCATGCGCCGTGCAGGTCCAGCTCAAGGGCACCGTGGTCGCCGCCGCACCGCCGCCGAGGCCTTTGGTGTCAGGGCGGCGAAGGCGATGGCG
>CAXBDS010000046.1:0-29867 GCA_963974355.1 uncultured Opitutaceae bacterium | reverse complement strand
GAAAAGAAGCGTTGGGAGAAAGCGGCTCATGGCTTGGAGGCCGGTCCGGCCAGCGAACGCGTGCGCTGGTTGCTGGAGGAATATCGCGTCAGCGTGTTCGCGCAGGAATTGGGCACGGCGGAAGCGGTGTCACCGCAGAAGCTGGAGCGGGCGTTGGCCGAGGCCGGCGGTGCGAAGCCGGGCGGCAAACCGGGGGGGCGCGAGCCGGCGAAGGCGGTGCCCTTGCCGATCACGCCGGCCGGGCCGAAGAAGACGCTGAAAAGCCTGAACGCGTTGGACGCTTTGTTTAAACGGTAGGGATGCCGCCGGTTGACGACGGGGCGGCGGCGCGGCAGTTTGGCGGCGATGAAAACCCTCGCGAAAATCTCCCTGTTGTTGCTTGCCGGGCTGGCGCCGTTCGGGCTACGCGCCGCGATCATATCGAAGGCGGTGCCCTACGAACATGACGGCGTCGCGCTGGAGGGTTATCTGGCTTACGATGATAACCTCGCGAGCGGCGCGGCGCGGCCGGGCGTGCTCGTCGTGCCGGAATGGTGGGGGGTGACCGATTACGTGAAGGGACGCGCCCGGCAGTTGGCCGAGCTCGGCTACGTGGCGTTTGTTGCGGATATGTATGGGAAGGGCGTTCTGACCGACGATCCGGCGGAGGCGGGCAGATTGGCCGGGCAATTTTATGGTCGCCCCTTGATGGCGACGCGCGCACAGGCGGGGCTGGAGCAGCTGCTGGCCGTGAAGGGCGTCGACAAGAACAACGTGGCGGCGATCGGTTATTGTTTCGGCGGATCGGCGGTGCAGGCGCTCGCGTTTAGCGGCGCGCGGCTGGCGGGCATCGTGAGTTTTCACGGTGGGTTGGTGGGGCCGACGGTCGAGCAGGCCAAACAGGTTAACGGCAGCGTGCTGATGCTCAACGGTGCGGCCGATGGGTTCGTCGCGGCCTCGGATATCGCCGCGTTCAAGGCGGCGCTGGAGGAAGCCGAAACGGATTATGTGTGGGTGGATTTTGCGGGCGCGAAACACGCGTTCACAAATCCAGCGGCCGATGGCATCGCGGCGCGGACGGGCCTGGGCGTGGCCTATGACGCGGTGGCGGATCGGCGGTCGTGGCGCTACATGCAGGACTTTTTCGACGAAATTTTCCACCGCCGTTGAAGGCGGTTCGTCTAGCTCTGGGCGGAGGCGTTCTGGCGGCGCTGGGTTCTTCTTTCTCCGGCTGCTTGGCGGTGAAAGCCGTGACCGCCCCCGTGAAACTGGTGGCGGTGACCGTCGTGACGGTGGGCGAAACCGCGGGCTCGGCGGTGGTGAACACGGGCAAGGTGGCTCGGGCGGCGTTTTCCACCTCGGGTGGATTGACCGCGGCGACGATCGATTCGCTGGGCCGACTCTCCGAAGCGGGAATGGTGACTTTTGTCGACGTGGCGGCAGATGTGATTGTGCGCGTGCCGTGGCGCCAGGGTTTGACGTTGGCATCGAGCGGCCAGCTGGCCCAGGTCGACTACGCAACAAAAGCGTTGGCGGTGGTGCGCGCGGGCAAACTCGTGCTGCAAGCCGGCTCGGCGACGCCCAGTCTCGGTCAACTACCGGTGAACGCGGGCGACGTGATCCGCGTGGCGGTAGGGCGCTAGACGACGTCGAGGCCGAGGCGGCCGCGACGCGTGCTCAGCACGACCGGTGCGCCGAAGGTTTTGCTGAGCAACGCCGACGTGAGCACCTCACGGCGGGGCCCAGAAGCGACCACCCGACCGGCGGCGAGGAGCAGCACATGGGTGAAAATCGATGTGATCTCTTCCACGTGATGGGTCACGAGCACGAGCCCCGGCGAGTGAGGGCGGGCGGTGACGGCGTCGATTTGGGCGAGAAAACGGGCGCGGGCGATGGGGTCGAGTCCGGCACAGGGCTCGTCGAGCACGAGCAGGCGCGGTCGGGCCATGAGCGAACGAGCGATGAGCACGCGTTGGCGTTCACCCTGGGAAAGATAGAGCCAGGGGCGTTCGGCCAAGTGCACGATGCCGAACTGTTTTAACCAGCGCCGCGCCGCACGTCGGTCGTCGTCGGTGGCCGTGCCCCAGAAGTCGAGTTGGGCATAGCGGCCGCTGATCACCGTTTCGAGGGCGGGTTCGGCCGGGGGAATCGACGCCTGGAGCGACGAGGAGACAATGCCGAGCTTCTCCCGGACCTCACGCCAATCGGATTCGCCGTAGCGTTGGCCGAGTAGCGAGATGTCCCCGGAGCTGGGGGACAAGTAGCCGGCGAGCAGGCGAAGCAAGGTGGTTTTGCCGCAGCCATTGGGGCCCATGATCACCCAGTTTTCGCCCGGCTGCACTCGCCAGGAAATATCGCGGAGGATCGCGGTTTGGCCGCGGTGGGCCTTCACGTCGGAGATATCAAGCAGAGGGAGCGGTGATCGCATCAGGGCTGATTCTGCAACGAAACCTGGGGCGCTGAGGAGCGATAATTTCACCAAAATGACGCCTAATGGCACTGGCCTCTTGGCGTCAGGTCAGATCATCGTTTCCGGTCTATGCGATCACTGAAATGCTTGATCTTGGGTCTTGTTGCCGCCGTGGCGGCCTCGGCCGCGTCGTTCACCGTGGTGACCTACAACGTCGAAAACTTGTTCGATGCGGATGGAGTGGCGGCTTACGACGACTACCAACCGGCGGTCTATACGCCTCAGCATTTCGCGACGAAGCTCGAGAATATCGCCAAGGTGCTCGCCAAGTTTGGCGGTGGTGCCGGTCCGGAGGTCATTCTGTTTCAAGAAATCGAACTCGATCAGACTCAGGGCAAATCCGCGCCCGACTACAGCGCCATGCTCCGTCGTCTCGAGGGGCGCACCGTGCGCGGTTGGTTGAGTATGCCGGACCTTCCGGCCGAGCTGAAGGATCTGCCATCCGAGGCGTGGTTGCTCAAGGCCCTGGCCGACGCCAAACTCACCGGTTACACGGTGATCTCGGGGGATGGAGGCAACGCGAAGGCGCATGAGGACGGGAATCGGCCGTCGATCAAATGCGTGACGTTTACGCGCTTCCCCGTGCTTGATGTCGCGCGATACCCGACGGAGAACGCCCGCGACATTTTGGAGACCAAGCTGAACGTCGAAGGGAATCCATTCTACGTTTTCAACCTGCACTGGAAATCGGGTGCGGGCGATGTGAAGACCGAGACCACGCGCGTGCAGAACGCAGGCGTCCTGCGAACCCGGTTGAGCGAGTTGCTCAAATCTGATCCTTCCGCCGACGTCGTGATCGGGGGCGACTTCAATTCCCAGTATAACCAAAAACAGCGATACCCGAAGATGAAGCAGACGGGGCTGAACGACGTGCTCGGCTCGCAGGGCAACGAGCTCGCGCTGCGCGGCACCACTCGCGACCTCTACAATCTTTGGTTCGAGCTGCCGGAGGACCAGCGCGGCAGCGATACCTATCAGGGCGAGTGGGGCACGTTGATCCAGATGTTGGTCACCCGTGGTCTCTACGATCAAAACGGTATCCAATATCAGGATAACTCGTTCGGCGTCGCACGCATCGCGGACCTCAATGTGGATGCGGCGGGCGTGCCGCTCCGATGGAGTCCCGACGGTGAACTCGGCTCCGGCTTCTCGGACCATCTCCCGGTCTACGCCCACTTCCGGACGGTGCCGGACCGACGGAAAGATCGCTGGATGGAGTTGTCGCGTCCTTCCGAAACAGAGACCGATGCGGCGATTCGTCCCGTGTCCTACGAAGGCGTTGATCGGTCGAAAGCACTTACGATCGCCAGCCTGCCCGACGGCGCTGATTTGCGCGACGGCACTTGGTCCGGCAAGCTCTTCAAAGTCACCGGCGCCTCCGTGCCGAATCGTTATCCGATGGTCCATTTTGCCGGGCAGGACTACGAGATTTATGGCGTAAACAAAGACGTGCGCGGCTTGATCTATGCCCAGCGCGACCAGCAGGCGGAGTTCGATTTTTATGGCGAACTGGGGACCTTCAAAGGCACGTGGCAATTTGTGGTTCAGGACCCCAGTTGGGTGACTCCGATCGCGCAGGACTGAACTTCACGCACCCGCTCCGATGACGACCCCCACACTCTACACCTACTCGAATTGTGACACCTGCCGGCGCGCGGTGAAATGGCTGCGCCACGAAGGCATCGTGTTTACCGAGAAACCGATTCGCACGAATCCTCCGCTGCCGAGCGAGTTGCGGGCGATGTTGAACTACGTGGATGAAGACCTGCGTAAATTGTTCAATACCTCCGGGCAGGATTACCGCGCCCTGAACATGAAGGAGAAGCTGCCCACGCTCTCCGCGGCCGAAGCGATCAAGCTGCTCGCGGGCAATGGCAACCTGATCAAGCGCCCGTTTTTGATCGGCGATGGATTCGGCCTGGTCGGTTTTAACGCGGAGGCTTGGGAACGCGCGCTCGGTTGAAAGCTCGACCGCAGCTTTGGGGGGAGGCGTTAGCGTTGATCGGGAGCGGGCGCAAAATTGAGCGCCGCGCCGTTCATACAGTAGCGCAGGCCAGTGGGGCGAGGTCCGTCGTCGAACACATGCCCCAGCAGGGAAATAGCTGTTTCATGGGCCTGGGAGGTTCCGTCGCGCGGGTTTATTCCGCCGCAGGCCGGGGCGCGTAATACTGCGCATCGGCCTGCGCGTGATGATACTGACGGTCTGGAGGTTGAAAAATGACGATGATTAGGGTTGAGTAGGTCTTTCGAAAATCAGTCGGGATTCCCGAGGAGGCTCGCGTGGTGGCCTGCGCGAGCCTCTTTTATTTTCGGACCGAAGAGGGCGGTGCCGCTCGATCCGGTGAGAGATTGCGGTGGCCTCAGGACGGACGGTGCCTTGTGGTGATCCTATGCAAGATTCCTACACCGTGTTGCTGGAGCAGTTGCGTCGCATCCACTTACTTTCGTCGGTTTCCGGACTGTTGGGCTGGGACGAACAGGTGAATCTGCCGGCAGGCAGCGCCGAATTGCGCGCTGATGAGTCGGCGCTCTTGGCCGAACTCCACCACCAAGCGGCGAGCACACCGGCGATCGGCGAGGCTCTGACTCAATTGGAAGCGAAGTCGGGCGAATTGACGGCAGACCAACGGGTAGTGGTGCGCGAGGCGCGGCGCCAATACGACCGGGTAACGCTGATGCCTGCGGCGCTGGTGAGTGAAAAAGCCCGCCATAGCAGCGCGGCCTATCACGCTTGGGCGAAAGCGCGCGCCAATAACGATTTCACCACATACGCGCCCTTCATCGAAAAACACCTCGAACTGGCCCGTCGGGAGGCCGAGGCAATCGGGTGGGGCGATCGACCCTACGACTACGCGATCGATCTCCACGATCCGGGCTTCACGGCCGCGAAGATCGACACGCTTTTTGCGGAGTTGAAAGAGGGCCTGGTGCCGCTCGTGCGCGAGATCGCCGCCTCGCCGGTGAAGCCGCCACAGGACCTGTTCAAAGGCTTCCCGGTGCCCGAACAGCTCGCCTTCCTCAAGGATGTGACGACCGCGCTCGGCTTCGATTACACGCATGGCCGCATCGATATTTCGCTGCATCCGTTTTGCTCCGGCAACGGCGCCGATGTGCGGATGACAACGCGGTTCGACCCCGACGAACCGTTGGATTCGCTGTTCAGCTCCATTCACGAAACCGGTCACGGTTTATATGAACAAGGGCTGCCGCAGGAGCACCACGCGACGGGCCTCGGGCAACATGCCGGTATGGGCATGCACGAATCGCAGAGCCGGATGTGGGAAAACAATGTTGCCCGCGGGCGACCGTTTTGGCGGCATTTTGAAACGAAGTATCGGGAAAAATTTCCGGATCAATTGGCCCGGGTTTCGAGCGAGGAGCTTTACCTGGCGATCAATGCGGTGCAGCCGACATTTATTCGCGTGGATGCGGACGAGGTGCATTACAACCTGCACATCATCCTGCGCTTCGAACTCGAGAAAAAGCTCTTCTCCGGCGAGTTGGCGGTGCGCGATCTGCCGGAGGCTTGGCGTGCCGCGGCGACCGAATTGCTCGGCGAAGCCCCGCCCGATGATCGGCGCGGGGTGCTGCAGGACGTCCACTGGAGCGGCGGAGCGTTTGGCTATTTTCCCAGCTACTGCCTGGGCAATATGATTGCCGCGCAGAACTGGGACGCGGTTCGTCGTGAGATGCCCGACGTGGAGGACGATTTTGCCCGAGGCGAGTTCGGCCGTCTGCTCGGGTGGTTGCGCACCCACGTGCATGCTCAGGGCCAGCGCTACTCGGCTCTCGAACTGGTCGAGCGCGTCACCGGGCAGCCACTCTCGCCCCAGCCGCTGCTGACGTATCTGCGTGATCGATACGGTTCTCTTTATCTCCGTTGAGTGCCATGGGCTTGATCGATACGCATACTCATTTGGAGTCGTTTCATCGGCGGGGTGAAACCGAGACCGTGCTGGCCCGCGCCCGGGCCGCAGGGGTGGATGCACTCATCACCGTCGGCACGTCGATGGACGACTGGACGCTCTATCGCGAATTGAGCGAACTCCATGGCGGCTATGTGCATTACACGGCCGGCTTGCACCCCTGTGCGGTTGAGGCGGATTGGGCGACGCAGTTGGATGCATTGCCTGCGTTTTGGCGGCAGGGCCTGGTCCCGGTCGCACTCGGGGAGATCGGTTTGGACCGGTTCCACCTGCCGAAAGATCCCGCGGCAGCGGAGGTCGTGTTCGGACGACAAAAAGAAGCCTTCGCCACGGGGCTGGCGTTGGCCAAAGATTTGGCGTGTCCGGTGGTGGTGCACTCCCGCGGCGCGTTTGCCGAGTCAGTGGCGATGATCGATGCCAGCGGCGTGGATTGGCGGAAGGTTGTTTTCCACTGCTTCGTTGAAGGCGCGGCGGAGATGAGTGCACTCATGGGCCGCGGTGGGTGGGGGTCATTTACGGGCGTGCTCACTTACAAAAGCGCCGGTGACGTGCGGGCGGCGGCGGTCACTCAAGGGCTGAATCGCTTCATGGTGGAGACGGACGCGCCTTATCTTACGCCGGTGCCTCATCGGGGAAAACCCAACGAAATCGCTTACGTGCGCCACACGGCGGAGTTTGCCGCCAACGAGGTATTTGAGGTGCCGATCGAAGAGCTGGCCGAAGCCACGACGACGAACGCCCGCGCGTTTTTCGGCATTTAATCGACGGCGCAGGCTTACGCTTTTCGGATTCTGAAAACGACGAAAGCCGATCCGCAGGGGGATCGGCTTTCGAGCAGCGAGGCGCGCTGGGGCCCCAGATTAGGCTTCGTCGAACTTGCGATCGAAGAGTTGCTCCAACTCGGTAAGCATCTGCATGGCGTCGGCGCCGGTCGCGCTGAACCGGACCTTCGATCCCTTGCCGGCGGCGAGCATCATGAGGCCCATGATGCTCTTACCATTCACCTGCTCGTCGTCTTTTTCGACAAAGACGTCGGCTTTGAACTTATTGGTGATGCGGACAATCATCGCGGCGGGACGGGCGTGAATACCCATCTTGTTTTGCACCACGAGTTCTTTGTTGAGCGGTTGGCCGGCGGTCTCGGAAGATTCGGTCATGTAGCGCGAAGGTTCGGCGGGGGCGGACGGCTTGCAACTCAAAAACCGGGTCGGCAAGCTGCGCTCCGCTTATGCCTGATGTTGCGATCATTGTGCCCTGCCGTCTCGAGTCCACGCGCTTCCCGCGCAAGTTGTTACACGCGATCAAGGGACAACCCCTGCTGTTGTGGGTGGCACGGCGAATCGCGGCGGAAGCCCCGGAGTTACCGCTGTATTTTGCCGTGGATGACCCGTTGTTGGAGGCGCCGTTGGCGGCGGCGGGATTTGCCACGATCATGACTTCGCCGACCCATGCCAGCGGCACGGACCGCCTCGCCGAGGCCAACCGCCACGTTGGGGCGGGGCGTGTGATCAATGTGCAGGCTGACGAACCTCTGGTCACCGGCGCTCAGATCCGGCTGCTCGGTGGGCTGCTGGACGGGCCGGTCGCGATGGCGACGCTGGCGACTCCGTTTCAACGGGCGGAGGACTTGGCAAATCCCAATCAGGTGAAGGTGGTGATGCGTTGCGATGGGCGCGCGCTGATCTTTTCTCGTTCATCGATTCCGTTTGCCCGCGATCTGGGCGGCAAGGTTACCGACGCCTGGGTTCAGGCGAATCCGTGTCGGCGACATCTGGGCCTTTACGCTTACCGGGCGGACTTGTTGGCGTCGTTCGCTCGGTTGCCGATGGGTGAACTGGAGCAGATCGAAAAGCTGGAACAGCTGCGCGTGCTGGAAAACGGCTATGACATCGCGGTCGGGCTGACCCAAGACGCATCGATCGGTGTGGATACGCCGGACGACGCGGTGAAGTTCGAAGCGATGCTCGGCTAGAATTGGCGGGTGCCCGCCGGGGTCGCCGGCTAGATTTTACCGGCCTTGCGGTCGATGATGAGGTTCCGGAAGTCGGTGAACAACGGATCGGCATCATTTGGGCCCGGGGCGGCTTCGGGGTGATATTGCACTGAGAATACGGGCCACTCCTTGTGGCGCAGGCCTTCGACCGTGTTGTCGTTCAGATTGATCTCGGTGACCTTGGCGCCGCCCTTTTCGAGGCTGGCAGGGTCGGTGGCAAAACCATGATTCTGCGCGGTGATCGAGACCTTGCCGGTTTCGAGGTTTTTCACCGGTTGATTGCCGCCACGGTGGCCGAATTTCAGCTTAAAGGTGTTACCACCGAGCGCGTGTGTGATCATCTGATGGCCGAGGCAGATACCGAAGGTCGGGACGTCCGGCAGCAGCTTCGTGACGGTTTGGTGCACGTAGTCGAGGGCAGCGGGATCGCCGGGGCCATTGGAGAGGAACAGGCCGTCGGGTTTGTGCTCGAGGATCTGTTCGGCCGTCGCTTTGGCGGGGAACACCTGCACGTCGAAACCGTGGCGGATGAGCTTGCGATAAATCGTGTGTTTCGCGCCGAAATCGAAGGCGGCGACGCGGAAACGGGGTGAAGGACGCGGGAAGGTGCCGAGCGTGGTGCCGGGCGGCAGGTAAGGCGCGTTGTGATTGCCGAGGTCTTCGGCGGTCCAAATGTAGGGCTCTTTGCAGGTCACGTCCTGCACGTAGTCGGCGCCGGCCATGTTCCGCCAAGCCCGGGCTTTGGCCACCGCGTCGGCGTCGCTGATCGGCAAGGTGCTGAGGCAGCACCGCATCGCGCCGTCGACCCGCAGCTTCTTGGTGATGGAGCGCGTATCCACCTCGCTGATGCCGGGGATGCCGTGTTCGCGGAGATGATCGGAGAGGGCGATGGTCGAGCGCCAGTTGCTCACAATCGGGGACAGTTCCCGCACCACCATGCCCGTGGCCATGGGAATCTTGGACTCGGCGTCCTCGGCGTTGATGCCGTAGTTGCCGATCATCGGCGCGGTCATCGTGACGATTTGGCCGAAGTAAGACGGGTCGGTCAGGATCTCCTGATAACCGGTCATCGACGTATTAAACACGCATTCACCGGCGACGGTAGCGTCGGCGCCAAAGGCGAGACCGCGAAATACTGAACCATCTTCCAGGGCGAGAACGGCAGGCTTGGGCGAGGACATCAGTGCGTGACGAAATGCAGTGCGACCGAACCTGCCAAGGGTTTTGTGGACCGGAATCACAGGTCGGGACCCGAGCGCTCATCGTTCCTCCGCCGGGCAAATCGGGAGGCCATTTGACAGCGAATGCTTAGGTGCCTAACTGGGGGTGATATATGGCTTATACCGAAGATCGTTCGGCTTGGTTCACGGGGCAGGGGCTTTGGCAGCATGTGCCGGCGGAACAATGGCGAGACTGGACCTGGCAGCTGAAGAACCGGATCACCACCTTGGAGCAACTTGAGCGCTACATGACGCTGACGCCCGAGGAACGGCGCGGAGTGGCGTTCGCGGGCAAGAAGTTGGCCATGGCGATCACGCCTTACTACTTTAATCTGATAGATCGGGATGACCCGAATTGCCCGATTCGCAAGCAGGTGATTCCCCGCGAGGGAGAGATGTATGTCGCAGCTGAGGAACAACTTGATTCGCTCGGCGAGGATGAGCACTCGCCCGTCGATGGCTTGGTGCACCGTTATCCGGACCGCGTCCTGTTTTTGGTGACTGATCGGTGTGCCTCGTATTGCCGTTACTGCACGCGCAGCCGCTTGGTTTCCAACGCCCAAGATTACAATTTCCATCCGGAATACGAGCAGGGCCTGCGCTATATCGAGTCCCACCCCGAGGTGCGCGATGTGTTGCTCTCCGGGGGGGACCCGCTCCTGTTGTCCGACCGGAAGCTGGAGCACCTGCTTAGCCGGCTGCGGGCCATTCCGCATGTGGAGTTCATCCGCATCGGGTCACGCATCCCGGTCTTTTTGCCGCAACGCATCACGCCGGCTCTGACGGAAATTTTCAAAAAATACGGGCCGATCTGGATGAGCATCCACGTCAATCACCCGAAGGAAGCGACCACGGAGTTGCGCGACGCCTGCGAGCGATTGTCGTTTGCCGGGGTGCCCTTGGGTAACCAGAGCGTGCTGCTGGCGGGCGTGAACGACGATCCCGAGGTCATGAAAGCGCTGGTGCATCGCTTGCTGCGGATGCGCGTTCGGCCCTACTACCTTTATCAGATGGATCTCATCACGGGTGGTTCGCACTTCAAGGTCGATGTGCGCAAGGGCTTGGAGATCATCCAAGCGCTGCGCGGGCACACGACCGGGTATGCGGTGCCTCAATACGTCATCGACGCGCCGGGCGGCGGCGGCAAGGTGCCGATCAATCCGGACACCGTGGTTTCGATCACCGATGACGCCGTCACCTTCAAAAACTACGAAGGAAGAACGTTCCGCTATCCATTGACCAGTTCCGGCCATGAACTGGATCCGGACGCCGTCGAGATGCTAAAAACCATGTCGGCGGCGATGGATTTCAGCTGATTTTTGGGGGTAGGTATTAATGTTTTTCATTAATACCGTGCCGGCTAGTGACTTACGTAAATCAAAGTTTTTTGCACCTGTTTTGAATGTTTTACGACAACGCGCGTCTATCTCCCTGTAATCAACAGCGTTCATTGGGGAACGCTTGTTGTGTAGTTCAAAGGTTTGCTTGGTGTTAGGTCATAAGGGGCGCCTCCTGCGAGGCGCCCCTTATGTTTTTCGGACTTTGACCGATGTGGGAGGCGACTTGACGCGGGACGGCGATCTGTGCTCACGTTTCCCTGTTCTTTGAGGTTCGTGGTCGGGGTGGAGGTGTCAGGCGTTGTGCCGGACGCTTCCTACTGATCATGAACACGCAAAAAAAATACGTCTACGCGATGCAACCGACCGCTTTGGCCGGGGCTCCGATGATGGTGGCTTACGAGGTCGATGAGACCCACGAACGGCCTTCTGAAGTCGAAGTCGTGCGTGCCCAGCAACGGGCCGCGCTCGTTTCTCGTCAGACCGAAAACGTCAGCGACGACGAACCGGGGGAAAGCTTCACGCAAGCGATCCGTCGATTCACTCGTCAAAAACTGTGGCGCACGCGCGTCGCAGCATAATACAGCAAACAACACCGCCCGGAGGCTTCGGCTCCCGGGCGGTTTAATTTTAGACGTCTGCGGACGCTGTCATCGCGGGGCGAGGCGTCTCGCCCCCCGAATCGATTCTCTGCGCCGGATTACGAGGCCAACGGCAGACGCAACATTGCCACGCATCCCGTGGCATCTTCGCGATTGTGCAGCTTGAGCGAACCGTCGTGGTTTTCCGCGATTTGCCGACATAGCACCAAACCGATGCCCGAGCCTTGGGGCTTGGTGGTGAAGAACGGCACAAACAAGTTGGTCGCTTGGCCGATACCCGGGCCGTCATCCTCCACCGAAATCTCCACCGTTTCGCCGAGCTGTTGCCAGGCCAGGCGAACCCCGCCGTGCGTTTCCAGCGCGGCGTCAACGGCGTTTTTGATCAGGTTAATCAAGACCTGTTCGATCTGGGCTGCGTCGCAGGGAAGGGTGAGGTTGGGCCCGCCGAGCACGTGCACTGGGAGGCGTAGTTCCAACCCGACGACCCGATGCACCAGCGACTGCACATCGGAGGGCACCCGGATAGGCTTGGGCAGACGCGCCAAACGGGAATACGCCTGCATGAATCGACTCAGGCTTTCGGCACGGGAGGCGATGATATCGAGACCGCTGGTCAGGTCTTCCTCCCAGTCGTCGGCCCGCACGGGTTTGCGTAACAAGGTGCCGAGACTGCCGGCGATGGATTTGATCGGGGCGAGAGAGTTGTTGAGCTCATGGCCGAGCACGCGCACGAGGCGCTGCCACGCCTGTAGTTCCTCCTCCCGCAAGGCTTCGCTCAGGTCGGCGATCACGATCAATTCGTGAGGGAGGCCGCCTTCGCGGAATTGCGTGCGACGCATGCCCCAGCGGCCAGTGCCGCCCGGGAAGGTAACATCCGTCAACACGCGCACGAGGTCGCCTTCGAGGCACACGGCGAGTCCGATATCGGCGGCGCGCCGGCCGAGGATGCGTTCGGCGGGGGCGGCCAGCAGTTCCTGGCCGGAGCGATTGACGAGACGGAGCACGCCGTCGCTGTCGAATGCGAAGATCGCGACGTCGATCTCTTCCATGACCGTGCGCAACAACGCCGTCGCCTCAAGCGCGCCCAAACGCTGCGCCTGCAGGATGGCGCTGAGGGAATTGATCTCCGCCATGACATCGCCGAGGGGCTCGTCGCGACGGGCGCCGCGCGCGCGAATCGAGAAGTCTCCTTCGCGCAAGGCCGACAAGAGATTGGCCATGGTCTGCAGGGGACGCACCACGCGAGCCCGCACCGCGGCGGCGTAGCCCAGCCAGAAACCGACCACGAGCAACGAAAGCGTCCACTGCACCTTGGGGGTGTTGTCTCCACCCCACAGATACGCCAGCGACACGATGACCGCCGGCCAACCGCCCATGAGCGCCAGCCAGAAGATGCGGACGTCATGCGAAAGACGGCGAACGGGGCGAGTCACGGCGGAGAGCGGCGATACCGGCGGATCAGAGTCCGTATTTTTCGAGGCGCCGGTAGAAGGCGCTGCGGCTGAGGCCGAGGTCTTCGGCGGCGCGACGGGCATTGCCGTCGCAGCGGGCGAGCGTCTTTTTGATGAGGAACGCCTCGACTTCCTCAATGGTCATGTCTTCGAGCCGCGGGGTGGCGGCCTGGGCATTGAGGCCAAGATCGCCGACGCGTATGACCTTGCCCGCCGCCATGAGCACGCCGCGTTCGACCGCGTGATCGAGTTCCCGCACGTTGCCCGGCCAGCCGTAGTCGCGCATGGCTTGGATGGCGCCTTCATCGAACCCGGTGATGCTTTTTCGGTAACGCTCGACGTGGCCTTTCAGAAAGAACGCGGCGAGCAACTCGATGTCCTCGCGCCGCTCGCGCAGGGGCGGCAGATGAATGTGAATCGTGTTGAGGCGGAAGAGCAGATCTTGACGGAATTTCCCGCCGGCCACCTGCTCCTGTAAATCGGCATTGGTGGCGGAGATCAGGCGGACATTGGCGCGGTAGGTGCGCGAAGAGCCCACGCGCTCGAATTCACCCGTTTCGAGGGTGCGCAGGATCTTTGCCTGTTGGCTCATCGGGATATTGCCAATTTCGTCGAGGAAGAGCGATCCGCCATCGGCCAACTCAAAACGACCGGCGCGGTCGACCTTGGCATCAGTGAAGGCGCCGCGCACGTGACCGAACAATTCGCTTTCGAAAATCCCTTCGGGCAGGCCGCCCATGTTGACCGAGATGAAGGCGCCGTTGGCGCGCGACGAAACGTGGTGCAGGGCGCGCGCGATGACGCCTTTGCCGGTGCCGTTTTCACCGGTGATGAGGATGTTGGCGTCGGACGGCCCCACCCGGGAAATGACTTCCAGCACCGGGCGCATGGCGGCGGATTCGGCGATGAGATTCGGCCCGCCCTTGCCGCGCAGAAGTTGGGTTTCTTGTTCGAGCCGGCGATAGGCCCGCACGGCGTTGGCGAGTTCAACCTGAGTTTTGACGATCGTGAGCAAGCGCGGGTTGTCCCACGGTTTGGTCACGAAATCCTTGGCGCCGCGCCGCATCGCTTCGACGGCGATTTCGACGCTGGCCCATGCCGTCATGACGATGACCGGCAGGGTCGGGTCGGCGGTCTGCAGCTTCGAGAGCAAGTCGAGGCCCTCCTGACCGGACGTCGTGTCGCGCGCGTAATTCATATCGATCAGCGCCGCAGCGAAGTCCCGGCCCTCGACGGCTTTCACGACTGCCGAGGGAGACTTGGCGGTCTCGATGGCGTAACCCTCGCCTTTGAGAAGGAGGCGCAGGGCTTCGAGGACGTCGGATTGATCATCGGCGATCAGGATGCGCGGGGCGGCTTCGGGCATGGGAAAAGTGACTTGGGCGGAAGAGGTCGTGTCAAGCAGGGGCCCAACACCGAGGCGAAGCATTGCACCGAATGTGCCAGATGATTGACGAAGTCATAACCGTTTTTAGATTAGAGTTTAACGTGATCTGAAATCGTTTGTCGAACGCGGCATTTCGCGAGCCAAGGTGCGGAGTTGGGAGCCATGAATCCCGAAAATGGAACGACCCCAAGTAAAACCGGTCACGCATTGGCGATTCCCTCAGGCCAATTTTGGCTCCACGGTGATCGGTGTTTTCACCCCATGAGTGACCCCCTCTATTTACTCGCCCTCGATCAGGGCACGACGAGTTCGCGTGCGATTCTGTTCGATCGCAGCGGCAACACCGTTGCCACGGAGCAGGCCGAGTTTCGGCAATCGTATCCGCGGCCAGGCTGGGGCGAGCACGATCCGGCCGAAATCTGGTCCACTCAACGCGATGTGGCGGAGCGGGTCTTGCGGCGGGCTGGCGTCACGTCGGCCGACGTCGCCGCCATCGGCGTGACGAACCAACGGGAGACCGTGGTCGTGTGGGACGCGGGGACCGGTGAGCCGATTCACCCGGCGATCGTGTGGCAGGATCGTCGCACGGCGGATCATTGCGCGCGTCTAAAGCGCGACGGGATTGAACCGATGGTCACGGCGAAAACCGGATTGCGACTCGATCCATATTTCAGCGGCACGAAGCTGGCTTGGATTCTCGACCATGTGGAGGGCGCGCGGGCGCGGGCCGAAGCCGGCGAGTTGTTGGCCGGGACGATCGACACGTGGTTGATCTGGAATCTCACGGGAGGCGCGGTGCACGCGACGGATGTGACGAATGCGTCGCGCACCCTGTTGTGTGACATTCGGCGTGGGGCGTGGGATGCGGAGTTGTTGGAGGTCTTCAATATTCCGAAAGGAATGTTGCCGGAGATTCGGTCGTGTTCCGAAGTGTATGGTGAAGTGTCGGTCGAAGGCGCGCTCGCCGGACTGCGTATCGCGGGCGTGGCGGGTGATCAGCACGCGGCGCTGTTTGGCCAGGCATGCTTCAAAAAGGGGATGGCGAAGAACACCTACGGCACTGGCTGCTTCCTGTTGATGAACACGGGGGAGGACGTCGTTGAATCGCATAGCAACTTGCTGGCGACCGTGGCGTGGCGGATCGGTGACCGCACCGAATACGCGCTCGAAGGTTCGGTTTTCGTGGCGGGGGCGGCGGTGCAATGGTTGCGCGACGAACTTCAGCTCGTGAAGGACGTCGATGAGCTGAACGAACTCGCGGCGTCGGTGCCCGATGCGGGCGGCATGTATCTGGTGCCCGCGTTTGCCGGGTTGGGAGCGCCGCAATGGGATCCGTATGCGCGCGGTGTCACGGTGGGACTCACGCGCGGCACGAACCGGGCGCATTTTTGCCGGGCGACTCTGGAGGCGATCGCCTTGCAGATCGACGATTTGATCGAAGGCATGGCCCACGACAGCGGGCTGGCGTTGCCTGAGCTGCGGGTCGATGGTGGCGCCACCCGCAGCGATCTGCTCCTGCAGATTCAGGCGGACCTGCTCGGCGTGCCGGTCGTGCGACCACGGTGCGTCGAGACCACGGCGCTGGGGGCGGCCAACCTGGCCGGGTTGGCCGTCGGCTATTGGGAAAGCCGCGAAGCAATCGCGCGGGAAGCGGAGGTGGAACGCACCTTCAAGCCGCAGGCCAAAAAAGGGGACATGGATGTGCTGCGTCACGGCTGGCGACGCGCGGTGGAGCGAGCCGGTGGTTGGATCGAAGAAAAACGCGAAGATACAGACGAAGGGCGCAGGTCATGAACCGGGCCCATGCGTTGCGAGAATTGGCGGATGCCACGGAACCGTTTGACCTGTCGATCGTTGGCGGCGGCGCGACGGGACTCGGCACCGCGGTCGATGCCGCGAGTCGTGGGCACCGCGTGGCGCTGGTCGAGCAGGCCGATTTTGCCAAAGGCACGTCGTCGCGCTCGACCAAGCTCGTGCACGGCGGAGTGCGATACCTGCGCCAAGGCAATATTTCGCTGGTGCTGGAGGCATTGCGCGAGCGTGGCCGGCTCACGCTGAATGCACCGCACCTCGTGCGCGACCTAGCGTTCGTCATCCCGAATTATCAATGGTGGGAGGGGCCGTTTTATGGGATCGGCATGAAGGTATACGATCAGCTTGCCGGTCGACTGGGCCTGGCTCCGTCGCGGCACCTGAACCGGGATGAAACCATCGCGGCGATCCCGACCATTGAGACCGATAGTCTGACGGGCGGTGTCATCTATCATGACGGTCAGTTCGACGACGCCCGACTCGCGGTCAACCTGGCCCAGACGGCGGTCGAGCATGGCGCGACGGTCGCGAACTATGTGCGCTGTGTCGCGTTGACCAAGACGGCGGCCGGGGCGGTCAACGGGGCCCGTTTGCGCGACGAGGAAACCGGCGCGGAGTTCCCCGTGGGGGCGCGGGCGGTGATCAACGCGACGGGCGTATTCGTTGACCAGTTACGCACTGCGGATGAGCCGACGGTCAAGCCGCTGGTCGCCGTGAGTCAGGGGGTGCACCTCGTCTTGCCGAAGCGATTCTTGCCTGGCGAGGCCGCCATCATGGTGCCGAAGACCGCAGACGGGCGAGTCCTGTTTGCGGTGCCGTGGCACGACCGCGTCGTGGTGGGCACGACGGATACGCCGCGCGGTGAGGCGGCGCTGGAGCCGCGCGCGTTGGCGGAGGAACGCGATTTCATCATGGAGCATGCCCGACGTTATCTGACGACCGATCCCACGGACACGGACGTATTGAGCGTCTTCGCAGGCTTGCGCCCCTTGGTGAAAAGCGGGGACAGCGGCAGCACGGCGGCTCTCTCGCGCGATCATACGATCGTGGTCGCGGAGAGCGGGCTGATCACCGTCACCGGGGGTAAATGGACGACCTATCGCAAGATGGCGGAAGACGTCGTGGACCAGGCGGAGATGGTGGCGGATCTGGCCGAACGCGATTGCGTCACCAAAACGCTGAAGGTGCATGGCGCGATGCCGGAGGGGGCCGACGACCTGCCCGCTAACCTCGCGTCTTACGGAGCCGATGCGGCGAGGATTGCGGCGCTGGACGATTCTGATCGCATCCATCCGCGCCTGGCGCTCACGCGGGCGGAAATCCGTTGGCACGTGCGCCACGAGATGGCCCGCACGGTGGAAGACGTGCTGGCCCGGCGGAGTCGCAGCCTGTTGCTCGACGCGGTCGCGGCGCGGGATGCGGCTCCGACGGTTGCAGCGATTATAGCGGAGGAGACGACCGCTGCTCCGGCGTGGATTGAAGCGCAGGTCGATGCGTTTCGCGCGCTGGCCGGCGGCTATATCTACACCGAGGCGGCGAGCACGGCGGAGCAATGATTACTCGTAGCGCAACGCGTCGATCGGATCGAGCCGGGACGCCTGGCGGGCGGGATAGAAGCCGAAGAAAACGCCGACCGCGCCGCTGAAGAAAAACGCGATCGTGATGGCCGGGGTGGAAACGAGCGTGGGCCAGCCATTCACCTTGGAGAGTATTTGGGAAATCCCTACGCCGAGCAGAATGCCGATCGTTCCGCCCATCAGACTGAGCACCATCGCTTCGATGAGGAACTGTGCGAGGATGTCGCGACCATGGGCGCCGACCGCGAGGCGGATGCCGATCTCACGGGTGCGCTCGGTCACGCTCACGAGCATGATGTTCATGATGCCGATGCCGCCCACCATGAGGGACACCCCCGCGATGGCACCGAGCAGCACGGTCATGGTTTTGGTCGTGGCGGTGGCGGCCTCCGCGAGTTCCTGTTGATTACGCACCATGAAGTCGGGCTCACGTCCGCCGCGCCGCTGGGTGAGCAGGGCTTCGGTCTCGGTTTGGATGACGGACATCAGCGAGGCGTCGGCCGCCTGGATCGTGATGGAGTTAAGTGTCGTGCGGCGGGACAGGCGCGACATCGCGGTGGAATAGGGGACGATCACGACGTCGTCCTGATCGGAACCGAAATAGTTGTAACCCTTCTTGCCGAGCACGCCGAGAACCTTGAATGGAATGTTGCGGATGCGGAGCGTTTGGCCGACCGGATCGTCGCCGGCAAAAAGCTGATCGACGACGGTTTGGCCGATGACGCAGACCTTGGCCCCGCTGCGCACATCCTGGGCGGTGAACATGTCGCCACTGCTCAATTCCCAGAGACGGATGCCGAGAAAGTCCGGGCCCTCACCTTGGATGGAGGTGTTCCAATTCAGGCCGTTGGCGAGCACCTGTTGGCGGTCGCGCGTGCTGGGACTCACCGCGACGACACCGTAAACTTCGTCGAGGATGGCTTGAGCATCTTCGGGCGTAAGACTCCCTGCGCCAGCTCGGCCGAAGCTGGCTCCTCCCCGGGACGAACTGCCGGGGAAAACGGTGACGATGTTTTCGCCCAAGCTGGCGATCTGAGCTTCGACTTGTGACTTCGCGCCGTTGCCGATGCTGACCATGGCAATCACGGCGGCGACGCCGATGATGATGCCCAGGGCGGTGAGCACCGAGCGCATTTTGTTACGACGCAAGGCCCGAAGCGAGATGATGGTGGTGGCGGCGAGACGCACGGCAGTGGCGTTGGGAGACGAAATTAGACGGACGGGGAAAGGTCGTCCTCGGCGGCGGTCAATGCCGCGCTTTGTTCGGCGAGGGCGAGGTGCTTCAGTTCGGTTTCGGCGAACAAGCGTCCCTTCACCAGTTCATCGCGGACGACCCGACCGTCCCGCATCACGAGGTTCCGTTTGCAGTAGTGAGCGATGTCGAGCTCGTGCGTCACGAGCATGATGGTGATGCCTTGCTCATTGAGCTTTTGAAACACCCCCATGACCTCGATGGAGGTCTTGGTGTCGAGGTTGCCGGTGGGTTCGTCGGCAAGGAGAACTTGGGGGCGATTGACCAAGGCACGGGCGATGGCGACGCGTTGCTGTTGCCCACCGGAGAGCTGGCTGGGGTGGTGATCGAAGCGTTGCGAAAGTCCCACGATGTCGAGGGCGTGCATGGCGCGGTCCCGCATCTCTTTTGCGGAGATGCGCACCGGGGCATATAACATCGGGAGTTCCACATTCTCGAGCGCGCTGGTGCGCGAGAGCAGGTTGAAACCCTGAAAAACGAACCCGAGTTTTTGGTTTCGGATGTCGGCGCGTTCATTGCGCTCAAGTCCGGAAACGTCGGTGCCGTCGAGCAGGTATTGCCCGCGGGTGGGGCGGTCAAGGCAGCCGAGCAGGTTCATCAACGTGGACTTGCCGGAGCCGCTCGCTCCCATCAGGGCGACGAACTCGCCTTGGTGAATATCGAGACTGACCCCGCGGACGGCGTGCACTTCGACCTCGCCGGATTGATAGGTCTTGTGAATGCCTGCGAGTTGAACGACCGGGGCCATCTGAAGAGTTGCGGAGGAAGAGGGAGGACGCGGGCGACCGGGGATCGATTAGAAGCGACGTCCGCCGCCGCCGAATGGATTGTTGGTCGCGGAGGCGGCCGAGGTCGGAGCGATGATGGTTGTGACGACCGTGTCGCCGGCGTTGAGACCGCTGACGATTTCGGTCTTCGAGCCGTCGGTGATACCGCACTGCACGCTGACTGCCTGCAACGTCGCCAGCGGACCTTCGCCACGCAGCGTGTAGACGGTGCGGGTGGTCACTTGGTTCGGTGATCCGCCACCTTCACCGCCCCCCGGTCCGCGGCCGCCGCCACCGTTACCGAAGCGCTCGGGCAACGACAGGCCGCGGGCGGCGGCGAGTTCGCGCACTTTGGCCATTAACTCGGGAGAGAAACCGCCGGCGCCGGGCGAGAAGCCGGCTTCGGTCATGAGTTCGCGCATCTGCTCGCGGCTGGCGGGAACGGTGGCCGCTGCGCCGGCGGTCGCGGGCGCCGAGCCGGCGGGAGCCTCGACCGTCACGCCTTCGGGCACGCGAATGCGGAGGGCGGCGTTGGGGAGAACGACGGTGTTGGCGCGCTCGGCGATGACGATGGCGACGCTGGCGGTCATGCCGGGTTTGAGACGATTGCCGCGGTTTTCCACGTCGATGATGACGGGATAGACGACGACGTTCGACGAAACCGTCGGCGAGCTGCGGATCTGTGAAACGGTGCCGGTGAACGTGCGATTAGGGTAGGCGTCGACCGTAAATTTGACCGGCTGTCCCTCGGTGATTTGACCGATGTCGGCCTCGGCCACAGCGGCGTTGATTTGCATCTTCGCCAAGTCGTTGGCGATGGTGAACAGGGTCGGCGCATTCAAGCTGGCGGCGACCGTTTTGCCGACTTCGGTTTCGCGGCTGATGACGACGCCGTCGATGGGGGCGACGATTTCGCAGCGTGCCAGATCCACTTGGACGTTTTCGACGGCGGCCTGGCGGATATCGAGTTGGGCGGCGGCTTGGGCGAGGAGTGCGTTGGCCTGATCGAGTTCTTGTTGAGAAACGAGATTGCGATCGAACAATTCGCGGGAGCGTTTGGTGTTCAGTGCGACGAGATCGTAGCTGGCTTGGGTGTTGGCGAGTTCGGCCTTGGCCTGGCGAAGGCGCGATTCGTAGGTCGCCGGGTCGATGCGGGCGAGAACCTGCCCGGCTTTCACCGGCGTGTTGAAATCGACAAGCAGCTCGAGCACGAGGCCGGAGATTTGTGAGCTGACGTCTACGCTCGTCACCGGTTGCAGGTCTCCGGTCGCGGTGACGGCCTGCGTGACCGTGCCTTCGGCGACCGCAGTGGTGATGTAGCGGATCGGTGCGGCTTGGTGTCCTTTCCACCAATACCAACCCCCGCCTGCCGCAGCGAGGCAGACGACCACCGACGTAATGAGAAAACCGGGAAAGCCGGACTTGGCCATGTGAGGAAAGTGAAACGGGCGAAAAGTGGAGGCGGGATGTTGCGGGCCAAGACGCGGCAAACATCACGCGGTTACAATCGAGCCCCGTCACTTTATAGGGCGACGGCAGAGCAGACGAAAGCCATGCGGCGGAGGCGACCAAGGGATCAGCGGGCCGGCGGTGGGTTGGAATCAGCTGAGTTGCCTGGCGTATTTGGCACGCAGGGCGCCAGCCACGTTGGCCGGCACGAAATGACTGACGTCCCCGCCATACTTGGCGACCTGTTTGACGAGATGGGAACTCGTGTAGCTATACGTCTCGTTGGGCATGACGAAGATCGTCTCGATCGTCGGCTTCTGGTGCCGGTTCATCAGCGCCATGTTAAATTCGAACTCGAAATCGGACAAGGCGCGCAGGCCGCGAATGATGGCGCCAGCATTTTGCGCCTCGGCGAAGTCGACCAGCAAGCCGTTGAAGGACGTCACCTTCACGTTGGGCAAGTCCTGGGTGGTTTCGCGCAACAGCTCGAGACGATCCTCGACGGAGAAAAGCGGCCCTTTGCCCGGATTGTCGGCGACGGCCATCGTGACCTGATCGAAAAGGCGGGCTGCGCGCTTCAAAACATCGAGATGTCCGAAAGTGACGGGGTCGAACGTGCCGGGATAAATGCAATGGCGCATCGGGAACCACGTTCTCTGGCGGGGCGTCGCGGGGCGAGGGTAAATTGTGACGTTTCCGGAGTTGCGTTATGCTGGGGTGGCGGACGTGAATTCTGGGGCCCGTTGGTGCCATGAACTTGCCGAACCTGATCACTCTCTCCCGCATCCCGATGATGTTCGTCATCGTCTGGTTGATGTTTCAGACGTGGGTGGGAGCCGCGTCATTGGCCTTCTGGCTGTTTATCGCGGCGGCGGTCGGTGATTGGCTGGACGGGTATCTTGCGCGGAAGATGAAACTCGTCTCCACCTTCGGCAAGTTGATGGATGCGTTGGCCGACAAAGTCATGGTGCTCGGCATCATGGTGGCCTTTGTCGACCTTCAACTCATCCCGGTTTTCTGGGTCTTACTCAATCTGTGTCGCGAGTTTTTGGTGACGGGCATGCGGATGGTCGCCGCGTCCAAGGGCGTCATCGTCGCGGCGGACAAGGGAGGGAAAACGAAAACCCTCACGCAGTTGATCGCGATCGGTTTCCTGCTCTTCGTGCCGATGCTGGCCACGGATTGGGCATATTTTCTGAATTGGGATCTAAGTCCCTACAGCGAAGTCATCCACAAGAGCGGTCTCGGTATCTTTATTTTGGGCACGGCGTTCTCGGTAAGTTCGGGCTCGGCCTATCTGTGGCGTTTTCGGAAGGTGTTTTTGGAGGACGCCAACGAATGACGTTGAAACAACCCATTTGGCCTCGGTTTTTGCCGTCGGGCTTGGTCGTGGCGCTGGCCACCCTGGGGCCGGTGGGAAGGATTCCGCGGGCGCCAGGCACGTGGGGCTCCGTGGCCGGGCTGATGTATTTTACGCTGTTTTTCTACCAACTCGGGATCTTCGGCACGCTGCTCTTTAGCGCGGTGGGGATTTACGTGGCGGTGGCATTTTGCGGCGAGGCGGAGTTTCGGCTCGGGCGTCGTGATCCGGGCGAGGTGGTGCTGGATGAATTTGTGGCCATCCCGCTGTGCTTTCTTGGCTGGCCCGCGCTGTTGAGCGTGGCGCCGCCGTGGGCGATCTTTTTGGCCGGGTTCGCGGGCTTTCGCTTTTTTGATGTTTTGAAGCCCCTCGGGATTTCCAAACTGCAGGATTTGCCGGATGGCTGGGGGGTCGTGGCGGACGATGTGGCCGCGGCGCTCGCGACGTGTGTGACTCTCCACCTGGTTGGATTTCTGATCAGGACGTTCGCTTGAATTTAAGCGCCGCACGACGGGCGGGGAAACGGTCGTTCAGCGCAACGTCGCAACCAACGCGGGAAAGTCCGCGTGGATCGAAACCCCGGGTAGCGCGAGTGCGCGCCACTCGTTTTCCGTCAACTCGCCGGTGCAAACGGCGGCGGCGGCGATTGCGGCGTTGACTCCGGATTGCACGTCGGACGGGCGGTCTCCGACCATGAGGCATTGCGCGGGATCGAGCCCGTGTTTCGCAATCGATTCAGTGATGAACCGGGGCGACGGTTTACGATAGGGCGACGGCTGATCGGGCGATTCGGGGGCGATGCAAATGTCGCGAAACACATCCGGCCCAAGACCCAGCAGTTCGATTAGCCGATCATTGCAGGCCACGGCGTCGGCGAGCGTGAAATAGCCGCGCCCGATCCCGCTTTGATTGGTAAACAGGAATAACGCGTAGCCCAGATCCTGCGCGGTTCGCAGCGCCTCGAGCACGCCGGGGAGCAGCGCAACACCGGCCGGATCGGAAAGGTAGGCGCGGTCGACGATCAAGGTGCCGTCGCGGTCCAGAAAGAGGGCGCGCTGACTCACGGGCGAGGGACGAGATGGGCCAGCAATTCGGCGGGCGAGGCGGTGGCGGTGCCAAGTTTGCCCACGACGACGCCCGCAGCGGCGTTCGCAAAGTGGGCGGCGGTTTCCAGATCTGCCCCGGCGGAGAGCGCGAGGACCAACGCCGCGATGGATGTATCGCCCGCGCCGGAAACATCGAACACCTCGCGGGCGGCCGTAGGAATTTGCTGCCGCGGTTTGCCGGCGGTGCTGAGCAACATGCCGTCTTCGCTGAGCGTGATGACGAGATGTTTAACATCATGGCGCTCGTGCAGGATGCGGCAGATGTCTTCGGCGGGAAAGGAGTGCCCGGGCTGCCATTCGATCCCGGCGAGTTCGGCCGCTTCCTTGCGGTTTGGCGTGAGCAAGTCGACGCCCTCAAACTTGATCGCATTGCGCGGTTTGGGATCGAGTGCGACGAACTTGCCGAGCTTGCGTGCAGTCGCGATGGTTTCGCTCACGAGGTCTTGTGACAGCAGCCCTTTGGCGTAGTCGGAGAGGATGACGGCGTCGGCGTCGATGAGCGCGGCACCGAGGGCGCGGCGAATTTTGGCCGGCGGCACGCGATAGGCCGATGCCGGGGATTCGCGATCAAGGCGGCAGAGTTGCTGGCGCTGCAGGATTACGCGGGTTTTGATGATCGTCTGGCCGGTCCCGGGCGTAGCGATCGTTTGGATACCATGCGACTTGAGCAACTCGCGCAGGCGTTGGCCCGCCTCGTCGCCGCCGATGAAACCCGCAACTCCGACCGATGCCCCCAGGGCGGCACAGTTCACCGCGACGTTGGCGTCGCGGCCGATTTCAACGATGGGCACGGGCGCTTCCGGAGAGATCCGGTGAGCGTCGCCCCACACGTAGTGGTCGAGCATGACATCGCCCACCACGAGGACCTTGCGGGCGGCGATTTTTTTGAAGAGGGCACGGGCCTTTTGCGGAGAGATGGCCATGGAGCGGGTGGTGGACCTTAACTCAGTTCCCAGCCGTAGGGATACTTCGAAAGCATACGTGGTTTCCCGGTGGTGACCTGGACCACGTCTTCGATACGGCAGCCGCCGAGCCCCGGATAATAGAGACCGGGTTCGATCGTGACGACCGTGCCCGCGCGCAGTCGGCTGGGCACCCCGCTGACGCGCGGCGGCTCGTGAATCGCGAGGCCGAGGCCATGACCCGTGCCATGGAAAAAGCCCACCGAACCCTCCGGAGTTGACTTGGTCTCGTAGCCACGGGCGGTGAAGACCTCGTTGCACGCGGCGTGAACCTTCGATCCGTCGACGCCGGCGGTGACGCGTTGCAGGGCGGCTTTCTGGGCGGCGGCCACGGCGGCCACGAGATCGCGCTGGGCGGGGCTGGCGGTGCCGCGCAGGAAGGTGCGCGTCATGTCGCCATAGTAGCCGGTGCGGGTGATACGGGGGAAAACATCGACGACGATCAGTTCGTTAGGCCGCAGCGGGCCGTTGCCGCGGCAATGCGGGTCGCAGCCCTGGTCCCCGCCGGCCACGATGGCGTCGGCCGGGTAACCGCCCGCTTCCAGGCAGGCAATTTCGATGGCGAGGCGAACGCGTTCGCTGGTGAGCGTCTTACCCTCGTAGATGAGTTTTTTGCCTTTGATCGTCGCGGCCCGCAGGATTTTTTCGGCGGCGCCAATACCGGCGGCGGCGCAACGGTTGCCCTCCCGGATGGCGCGGGTTTCGACGTCGGATTTGATTTCGCGTTGGGGAAACGCAGCGCCCTTGAGCACCGAGATTTTCAAGCCGGCTTCGACCAGCGCCGCATAGATGCCGGCGGGAAATTCCGCCGGCACGGCGAACGCCCGCAGCTTCCGTTGACGGGCGAGCTCGACGATGAGTTGCGCGGGACCCGGGCGGCCGCCCTGCGGATTGCGCGCGCGCGCGGCTTCGGCCAAGGCTTCCAAGGGGATGATCTCATCGAAGGCGGATTCTTTTAGGCCGCGGCCGTATTCCAGAGCGTTGAGCACGCCCATTTTCCGGCGACCGACGAGCAGGGCGATGAAGGGATCATGCACCTCGAAGCCGGCGAAGAAACGGAGATCGGAACTGACCTGAGTGTCGCTGTAGAAGAGTAGAGTCGGTTTTGGCACGGCGCGTGGATGGGGATTGAGTCGACGGAACGGGGGAATTAGCCAACGACGAGATGAAAAATGCAAATCCGGTTTCGCGTGGGTCGATGGCGCTGAGTTGGCTGGTGGCGGCCCTGTTTCTCGCGGGGTGCGGCCGGGCCGAGCCGAAGACCGAGGTGCCGCTCGCGTTGGATCATCATTTTTCGATCAATGTCGGCGCGAAGACGGTTTCGATGCAGTTGGCCATCGCTATGCCGGAGATGCAGCGCGGCCTGATGGGGCGTCGCGATCTCGGGGCGAACGAGGGCATGTTGTTCGTTTACACTACGCCTCAAAAGATGAGTTTTTGGATGCGCAACACCCCGACGCCGCTTGATATCGGCTTTTTCGATACGAAGGGCATTTTGCGCGAGATTTATCAGATGCAACCCTTCGACGAAACGCCGGTGCAGTCGCATCGGGACGATTTGGAATACGCGCTTGAAATGAACCAAGGCTGGTTCGAAACCGCCGGCGTGACAATTGGCGAGCCCCTCGATTTGGCCGCTCTCGCGGCGGCGGTGAAGGCGCGCGGATTTCCGGTGCGTGGCTTTCGCGGCTTGAACGAGGCGGCCACGGCGGCGGCGAACTAGCGGGAAGACGCCGTTGGGGCGCGCCGTCCGGCCGCGATGACCGACGACGCGTCTGGCCCCGGCGGTTAACTTATTCCACGCGGCCGCGCCGGTTGTCTTTGTCGCTGGTTTCGGTCGGGATCTTGTTGTCGGTGCGGAGCATGAGCACCGGCACCTTGGTTTTTACCCAGACATCGGCCTCTTTGAAATGCTTGGCCGGGACGTGTTCCAGCGTCTCGCCCACGGTCGTGGCCGGCATGAGGCGGCCTTTTTTCGTGGTGTTGAACTCGTAGGCGGCGCGGTGGATGCGCTCGGCGGTGGACATCACGCTGTCGTGTTCGGGGATCTGCAGAATCCAGCCGACAAATTCTTGGTCTTCGGGAAGGCGGTTCTCCGGATCGGAAACCATGATGCACCACTGTTTTTTCACGGGCGGTGGTTTCTCTTCGTCGGCCTCGGGTTGGACGGCGAGGTTCATCTCCTCCACGATTTGCCGGAGCATCGCAGGGTCGATCTCGTTGCGCTTCAAGATTTCAGCGACTTGGTTGACATCAATTTTTGGCATGGCGGTCGAAAGGGGTTTGGGTCACGAAAGGACACGTTTGAGTAAGGATGTAAAGGCCCAGCGCGAAGATGAAGTCTTCGATATCGTCGATCACCTTGATCGGGTGGTCGGTCGGGCAACGCGGGGTAAGGTGCACCAATGTCAGTTGTGGCACCGCGCGATCCATGTACTGGTGTTTGACCGGGCGGGGCGCGTGCTGCTGCAAAAACGCTCGATGCTCAAGGACAGCGCGCCCGGCCGGTGGGATTCCTCCTGCTCGGGGCACTTGGACGCGGGAGAGGACTACGCGCCGGCGGCGCGGCGGGAACTGGGCGAAGAAATCGGTCTCACCGGGGAGTTTGACCTCAAACCTTGGCTGCGCATTGAGGCGCGCAAGGAAACGGGCTGGGAATTTGTCTGGGTCTATCGGGTGGCCCACAGCGGTCCGTTTCAGGCCCATCCGGCGGAGATTGACCGTTTGGAGTGGTGGGAAACGCTGCGGGTGACGCGCGCCCTCACGGCGCGCCCCGATGATTTTGCCCCGGCGTTCCGGTATCTGTGGACGAAACTGGCCAAGGAGATTGGCTAGTCGCTCTCGGGCTCGGGTAGCGGACGCTCCTTGGTGATGATCCTCATGATCTCGGCCATCTGTTTGGGTGAGATCAAGCGGCGCGGCACCCGGGACTCGGCCTCTGAGATCAGGCGATCCCAGTCATCCTGCGAAGGCTCGTGGGGTTCCCATTGCGTGTGATGACCTTGGTGACGGCGCCACATCAGGTTGCCGCCATGGATGTTGGCCCGAACCTTGAATTTTCCCAGGTCGGGCAGTCGTATCCACCAGCCAAATTCCATTCCCATAACAAGTAAGCCTACGCGGGTTATCGTGTTTCCGCGAGCGGTATTTCCGCCACGACTCGCCCCGGTTGGAAACGCCCGTCTTTTTCCGCGATGCGGCGCACGGTCACGATCCCCGGCGTTACGTCGACGAGGAGCGCGCCGAAGGGGCGGCTGAACGATCCGGTATTGATGACCGTGGGGCGGCCGGAAAGACAGGAGACGAAGGGGAAATGAATGTGACCGTTGACGATGATCTGGGCTTTGGGGCGATGGCGGGCGGCGAGTTCACGGGCGCGGGGAGCGGCGGTGCGCCAGGCGTTAAACATACCGAGCACTTGGGTCGGGGGGAAAAAGGTGCGGGAGAAACGCGCGAGCTTCGCCCCGAGCGAGCGTTGGGTTCGATCCAACTCATGGGGCAGATCGATGCAGACCTCCCGATAGGCGTGCAGGCGGATGGCCAGGTCCTGCCACGCGGTTTCCCCCAATGTGGCGCGTTGCGCTTGGACCCGCTCTCGCAGCACAGGGCGAATGCGTCCCCACGGCGTCAAATCGGGAAACAAGATGTCGCCATGCGTAACCCAAACGCGCCCTTCCGCGAGTTCGCACTCGGCGGGGCCGTCGATATCGGGATCGTGGTTGCCGCTGATCAGGGTAACGTGGGGAGCGAGACGTTTCAGGTCGTCGAGCAAGGCGTTGACCCGCGACCGGCTCAGGCCCACCTGCGTTTCGCACGTGTCGCCATTAAGAATCAGTTCATCCACTCCGGACGCGAGCGGCTCCAGACTGGCGGGCGAGGTGATCCGGCTGGCAACGTCCAGCAGATGCAGGTCAGAGAGGATGCGTGGCATAAAGGCTAACGACCGCTACGTTCGGCGCGGGTGAGGGGGGTGCAATGCCTTTTCGCGGCGCAGGCTTGTCGCCGGCCATGCGCGATGACGTAGTGGCGGGGATGATGCGTCGTGGTTGGCTGATTTCATTTTTAATTTTCGGCCTCTCGGCGATGCTGCGAGCCGATATCGTGGATGACCTGATGCGCATCCATATTGAGGCGCTGGGAGGCAACGAAGCCGTCAGCGAGATGCGTGCCTTGCGGGCCATCGGCCAATCCGATTTTGGCGGGCAACGAATGCGCTTCGTGATGTGGGCGGCGCGGCCTAACCGCATTCGCATCGAGAGTATCGATGCCACGCGCACCCAGACGCAGGCGTGGGACGGTGATACCAACCCGTGGCGGCAAACCCGTGGCCCCACGGGACGATCTGCGCCGGAACGCATGACGGCGGCCGAGGCGAAGCAGTTTTCCGCCGACGCGAATTTCGACGACGTTTTGATCGACGCCCGCGAGCACGGCGGCTCCTTGGATTATGCGGGAGAGGGCGAGGTGGAAGGCAAACCCACCCAGAAGATCTTGGTCACGCGCAATTTTTTCGATCAGACGGTGGTGCACCTCGACGTTGCGACCTATCTGATCGTGCAACAGGAGCGGGTGAAGGATGAGGGGACGGCGCGGGAAACGCATGTGGTCACGCGTTTCTTCGACTATCGGGCGGTGGCCGGAGTGCTCCTGCCCCATCGCCTGGTCGTGACGAGCGGAGGCCGTGAATGGATCACCACCACCTTGGAAAAGGTGGACGCCAATCCATTGATTCCGCCGGATTTTTTCTCAATGCCGCAATAATGGGAATCAGGTGTGCGCTTGCTTCGGTCGCGCGCCGGCGGTGGAGTCCGCGCATGGCTCTTTTCGGTTCTCTTTCCACGGTTGAAGCACAATTGGCGGATCACGCGACCTTCGCGGCCGCATATGCGTATTTGAAGGAGGCACTCGACCCCACCAGTGCGGTGTTTGCCCGGATCGGAGCGGTGCAGGTGGGCGATACGCAACGGGTTGATCTCGCGGATGGATCTTTCGCGTTGGAGCAGGCCTACTACTCCAAGCCGTCGGCCGAGGGGCGTTACGAGTCGCACCAGGCGTATATTGATCTGCAGGCGATCGTGGGCGGCGAAGAGTTTATCGAGGTTGCCGATATCGGTCATCTTACGGTCAACGACGCGCAGTGGGCGGAGCGTGATGTGGCGTTTTACGAGGACTTTGCGGCTGGGTCGCGTTGGCGGTTGTCGGCGGGCGAGATTGCGG
>CAXBDS010000045.1:0-30382 GCA_963974355.1 uncultured Opitutaceae bacterium | reverse complement strand
ACCTCCGGCATCGTCTTCTTGCCGGCCAACCAAACCTACCGCATCGACGTGCCCGTCACGATTGCGAAGGACAATGTCATCCTGGTCGGCGAGGGCCACGGCGTCTCCACCGCCGGCGGCACCGTCTTCAAACTCGTCGCCGACATCGAGGGAATCGTCATCAGCAACTGCACCGGCAGTGGCGTGCGCGACATGAGCATCGTCGCCCCCGGCGGTGCGCACACCACCAACGCCATCCGCCTCGCCAACTGCACCGATCCCTTCCTCACCAACCTCCGCCTCACCAATGCCTACAACGGCGTCGAGGTCGTGAATTGTTCCGACCCCGTCCTGACCGACATCGCCCTGCGCGCCCAGACCGGCGCCTACGGTTTCAAAATCTGGGGCGACGGCGCCACCACCACCGACGTCGAGCTCACCCGCGTCAGCGGCGCCGGCGTCTCGGGCAACACCACCACCGAGTGGATGATCGTCGGCCCCGCCGTCGACGGCCTCACCCTCCAATCCTCCCGCTTCGTCGGCAGTTGGCGCGGACTCCGTCTCACCGGCAGCCCCGGCCCGACCGACGTCACCACGATCCGCTACGGCTCCGACAATCAGGTCGGCGAATCCGTCGTGGCCGAATCGGGCGGCGGCCTGACCATGATCAATTCCTGGATCGGCCAGCCCGACGAAAGCGCCGTCATCCTCGAGTCCGGTTTCGCCGGCCCCGCCAACCTCACCAACCTCCGCATCCGTGGCGCCTACCAACACGGGCTCCAAATCGACGGAGGCGACGCCATCAATATCTGGAATCCCCTCATCGGGGCCAACGGCACCGATCCCACCGCGGGCACCACCACGATCGCCGGCATCCGCCTCGCCTCCGGCGTCACCGACGTGCGCGTGATCGGCGGTCGCGTCGGTCCGCTCTACAGCCAAGGCGGCGGCGCCAAACAATACTACGGCGTGCACTACCTGGGCACATCCGCCCAGTCCGATTCCGACCACGTCAAGACCCGCGGCACCAGCCTCGCCGGCAACAGTGTGCCCGTCACCCCCGCCAACCTTCCCACCAACAACTGACCCGTCTCCCGTCATGTTTTACCCCATCTCCCGCTTCCCGCGCTCCCTCGCCGCGGCCGTCCTCGCCTGCCCGCTCGCGACCTGCCTGCCCGCCGCCACCGCCAGCTACCCCGTCCCCGTCGACGCCAACACCGACGGGGTGATCGACGCCTCCGAAATTCAAACCGTCGTCGATGCCGCCTCCGGCGTCGTCTTCCTGCCCGCCGCCTATACCTACAACCTCTCGACCGCCGTCTCCCTCACCGGCCGATACGGAGTCAGCCTCGTCGGCGAAGGCGCCGCCACCGTGCTCAACCTCGTCGGCAACATCGAGGGAGTTGTCGTCAGCGGCGGCACGGGCTGCGGCGTGCGCCACCTCAAGATCGTCGCCGGCGTCGGCCACGCCACCAACGCCCTGCGCATCGCCGGTGGCAACGAGCACTTTGTCACCGGCGTCACCATCGAGGACGCCTATCGCGGCATCCAACTGGAGGACGGCATCGGCCCCCTGCTCGCCAACATCACCCTCACCGCCATCACGGGCGACTACGGTATCAAGGTCGACGGCTCCGGCGGCGGCGCCAAGGTCGACGCCGCCCAACTCCACCACCTCACCGGCACCACCACCGCCACGAGCGTGGAATGGATTCTCGCCGGCCGCACCGACGGCATCGAGATCGAGACCGCCAGCTTCATCGGCGGCAAACGCGGCATCCGCGCCTACGGCACCACCGGTCCAAAATACCTCTACACCAACCAGGTCAGCATCGAGGACGTCACCGATGAGGGCATCGTCATCGAGTCGGGCAACGACGTGCTCGTTAACGCCACCGCCATCGACGACACCGGCGCCAGCGGCTTCGTCATCGGCGCCGGGTTCGTCGGTGGCGCCGTGATCACCGATCTCACCATCACCCATGCCGCCGGACACGGCCTGCACCTCCAGGGCGGCCGGGACATTGGCATGCTTGAGCCCGTCATCTCCGCCACCGGAACCGCACTCACCCCCGGCACCGGCGCCGGCATCAAAATCTCCACCGCTTGCTCCCACGTCAGCGTCACCGACGGCATCGTCATCGGCGAAACCTACGGTCTGCTCTTCGACGGCACCGCCGCCGAATCGGATAACCAAGACGTGAAGATGAAGTCCGTCGACCTGACCGGCAACACCGTGCCGTTCTCCCCGGCCAATCTCGATGGCGCCCCGGACTCGATCATCACGATCGACAACACCGACGCCACTCGGGTGACGCTCACCGGCACCTGGAGCACTTCCGCCACCAACGCCGGCTACTACGGCACAAACTACCTGCACGACGGCAACACCGGCGGCGGCAAGAGCGTGCGCTACACCCCGGACTTGGCCGCCGGCGACTACGAGGTGTTCGTTCGCTGGACCGCCAACATCAACCGCGCCGACAATGTCCCCGTCGACGTCGTGCATGCCGGCGGCACGTCGAGCTTCACAGTGAATCAAGAGCTGAACAACGGCACCTGGGTCTCCCTCGGCACCTTCACCTTCAATCCCGGCACCGGCGGCTCCGTGCTCATCAGCAACACCGGCGCCAACGGCTACGTCGTCGCCGACGCGGTGCGCTTCGTCCTCCAGTAGCCGTGCCCTGCGCTCCCACCGCTCCCGACGCATGAAAAGCTCCCGCCTCCTCGTCGCGCTAGCGCCTCCGCCCACGCCGCCACCCGCTTCGTCACCGCGCTCGAACGCGGCGAGCCCCAACACCTCGTCATCTTCGGCACCAGCCTGAGCAAAAGCGGCGCCTGGGTCCCGCAGCTTCAATCCGCGCTCGACGCCCGCTTTCCCCACCTCGTCACCCTCACCAATGGCGCCAAGGGCGGCCAGAGCTCCGAATGGGGTCGAGCTGCCGTCGAGACCAACGTCATCGCCCACGCGCCCGACGTCGTCTTCATCGAGTTCGCGATCAACGATGCGGTCACCCGTTTCGACCTCTCGCTCGCCCGGGTTCGCGACAACGTCGACTTCATCCTTGATCGCATCACCGCCGCCCTTCCCGGCTGCGAGGTCATTCTCCAAGTGATGAATCCCGCGGTCGGCAAACCACCCGGCGACCACAGCCACCGCCGCGACCAAAACGCCTATCAACAGATTTATCGCGACGCCGCCCGCGAGCGCGGTCTCCTGTTGATCGACCACTCGCCGACCTGGAACGCGCTCCTCGCCGCCGAGGGCGAAGCGGGCCTCAAACGTTTCGTGCCCGACGGCGTGCATCCCAACGCGGAAGGCTACGAACGCTTCATGATGCCTTCATTGCTCAAGGCCATCGGCCTCGACACCTTTCCACATCCCTAGTGGATTTCATAAATTTTATTTGTCTGCACCTACAACGACGATCTACTTAAAATCGCGCTCTAGGTAAACTGAGTCCCGATAATCCGCTTAAGCGTTCAGGCGCACTGCCGATAACGTAAGAACTAGCACGATATTTGGCTTTGTCAGTGGACCATCATGATCTCCATTCCGATCTCAGGAAAAATCGATATTCGAATGGTCGATTACTTCGTCACGACTTGGAGCAACATCGTCGTCCCCATCTACACCGACTCTGACCGGCGTAAGGTCGATCTCGAACTGGCTGGCTCCGGATTTCTCGGCCGCTTCGGTCACCGCAACTACTTCATTACCGCCTTGCACGTATTGGAAGACGTCGCTGAGCGGCCGATACGAATCATCATGATCAACGGCGTTGCGACCCTCCTGCAACGAGTGAATTTCGCGACTGATCCACAGAATGATATTGCCATTGCCCCTCTCGATCACGTGCTCGCATCCACGGTCAAGGAGGTTCGGGCACAAGTCATCCCTCTTGACCGCATGCTGGCGGGATATGCGGCGATGCCGCTTTATGTCATGCTGGGATACCCGGGCACAGCCAACCGGATCAAAGGTGCTTACGGACAAACCGATCGAAAGCTTTTCGGATTTTCCGTGGAATTGTCGACTTGCTCCACTCCGCTGGACACCAAAATAACCCTTCCCCTGCGGCTCTCCTACGATCCCAAGACGAGGTTCAATTCGCAGCGTCAAGTAACCTGTCCGCCCAAGCTTCATGGAATCAGCGGATGCCCCGTCCTCCAGCCGTTCGGAAACGCAGGCGGTCCGGAAGAAATCATCCTGAAAGGTTGCTGCGCCGGAATGGCGGTAGAATGGCACAAGGATACCAAGGAGGTGGTGGCAGTGACCGAGCGAGCGATCGTTGCCCTTATTCAAAAGCTCGAAGCAAGTTTGGTTTCTCCGTCAGTTTCGTCACAGTAGATACGAACAGAAAATCTTATACAGAGTCGAAGCAACTGTCACCTTCGGTGAACGCCGCGCTGCTGAATGAAGTCACGGCTGCCCCAAACTTCTAACAACGGCTATGGTTTCCAGAAATGTCCCTGCCTTCGGGATCATGGCAATCCTTCACTCCTTCAACGCCCCGCTCGTGAGCCCCTTCACGAACGGCCGCGTCATGAAAAGAAACGCCACCAGCAAGGGGAGCGAGGTCATCAGGTAGGCGGCCATCACCTTGCCGGGTTCGAACTTCAAATCGTATTCGAAGGTCAGAAACGCCAGCCCCAGCGGCAACGTGCGCAACGACTCCGACTGCACCACCAGCAGCGGCCAGATGTAGTTGTTCCACGACGACAGCAGATTCAGGATGCCGACCGTGCTGAAAACCGGCAGCGCCAGCGGCACCACCACGTGCCACAGCACGCGCACTTCGCTCGCGCCGTCGATCCGTGCCGCATCGAACAGGTCCCGCGGCAACTCGTCAAAAAACGAGCGCAGCAACAGGATCGCCAGCGGCAGCGCGCCGGCCGTTTGCGGCAGCACCAGCACCCACATCGTGTCCAACAACCCCAACTCTCGGCACAGCAGAAACAGCGGAACCAGCAGCAGCGCGCTCGGAATCATCAGCGCCACCAGCAAGCTCGCGAACAGTCCCTTCTGTGCGAAAAAACTGAAGCGACTGAACGCGTAGGCCGCCAATGCCGCGCACACCAGCGTCAGCCCGCACACCGCTCCGCTCACGAGCACGCTGTTGGCGAGATACTGCACGGTGACCTTGAGCCCGAACCAATAGTTCTCCCACCGAAACGGCGAAGGCCACGACCAGAAGCTCAGGGTGAGCTGCCCGAGATCCTTGGCCGACATCGCGGCCATGAGCACGAAAGGCACGGCCGTCAGCAGCGCGAGCACACTCAACCCGCCGTGCAGCGCCCATTGGATGGACGACCGGGACTTGACGGTTTTCTTCATACGTTTCGCCTCCCCATCCATCGCACGAGCAAGGTCACCGCCGCGCACAAACCCAGCAACACCACGCCCAGCGCGCTCGCGTAACCGAGTTGCCCGAACTCGAACCCCGAACGAAACAAATACAGCGCCGGCGTCAGCGATGCGTTCATCGGTCCGCCGTTGGTCAGGATCTGGATGTTGTCGAAATTCTGCAGCACCCCGAGCAGCGACAGCAGCGCGATCACGCCGATCTGCCCCCGCAGCAGCGGCAGTTCCACGCTCAGGAAAAGTCGCATCGAACCGGCCCCGTCGAGCCGCGCCGCCTCCACCAACGAGGTCGGGATCGAAAGAAACCCCGCCAGATAAATCAGCAGAAAGACCCCGCCCGTGAACGGCATGCCCACTGCCACGATCGCCGGCAGCACCGTGTTGGGATCGCCCAACCACGCCCGCGCAAATTCGCCCAGTCCCACCGTCTTCAACACCAGGTTGATCGGTCCGGACGAGCTGTAGAGTTCCTGCCAAACGAGGATGGTCACCACGCCCGGCACCAGCACGGGAAACACCAGCAGCGTGCGATACCAATAGGCGGCCCGCGCGGACCGGAGCGTATACAACAACTTGGCTCCGATCAACGGCCCGACCGTCTGCACCGGCACCGCCAGGACCGCGTAAACCAGCAGGTTCCGAATCGAACGCCAAAACAACCCGTCGCTCATCAGGTCGCTGAAATTCGCCAATCCCACCCACTCCCGCATGTCCAGGCCATCGGTGCGAAAGAACGCCAGCGCTAGGGCCGACAACGCCGGCACGACCACAAAAAACGCAAACAACGCATAAGCGGGAAAAAGAAAGCCCAGCACCGAAAGCGCGGGAGACGAACGTTCGGGTTTCACGGCGCAAATCCTCCGGGCAGGTGGCGACGCAAAAACTCCTGATCCATCACCGCGGCATTGCTCTGCGACAGGCGATACAGCGCCGCCCGATGGATCGTGCTCAACGCTCGCACAAACTGATCCTCGTCAATGGCACCGCCGAGGAAGCGTTGCCACAAGGTCCAGAAATCGCCCTCGCCCCGCGCATCGT
This sequence comes from uncultured Opitutaceae bacterium, assembly GCA_963974355.1. Lineage (GTDB taxonomy): Bacteria > Verrucomicrobiota > Verrucomicrobiia > Opitutales > Opitutaceae > Actomonas. The sequence continues at coordinate 24,000 of CAXBDS010000045.1, read as the reverse complement.
AGCCGCGCCAAAACGCGAGCGTCAGAAACGCATAGCGCACCTTTGGCACCAACGGCTCGGCCCCGGCCTTAGGCCGCACATCCCGGGACGCCGGGAGATCGTAAACCTCGGTGCCGCCCAGCGCCTTCGCCACCGCGGCCGGCGCGGTCAGAAACCGCACCAGATCGATCGCCGCCTGCTGCCGCGCGGGATCGCCGGGCCGCAGCGGCACGATGAAGCAGGCCCGCAACCCCGAGTTTTGATTGATGCCGCCGAGACGAGGCAACGACGTGCTTTGCGCCGTCAGCTCCGGAAACGGAAACACGCCCCACGGAAACACGCGCTCCGGCGCGATCGTGGCGATGCTGCTCTGCATGGCCGCCAGCGGACGCAGATACCAAGTCCCGTTGAGAAAATGAACCGCCTGCCCGCGCGCAAAAACGCGCGGAACCTCGTCGCCATCCAAGCTCAGAAAATCGGGCCGAAACTGCGTCGACAAAGACCGCACCAACCGCGCCGCCTCCCGAAACGCCAGCGCCTTCGCCGGATCAATCAGCCCGCGCTCAAACGCCACCAACCGCTCCTCCAGCGTGATCACTTCACCCCGGGTCGATTCCGGATCAAATGCATCGTATTCCCAGCCCGGCGGCGCCTGCAAATTGACCTCCACCGCCACCGGACGAAGCAGCAGCTCCAAAATCATATCCGCCATCCACAACGTCTGATGATCATTGGGCCGCACCGCCGTCACCAACGCGGCATGACCCGCCTGCCGGACTCTGCGGAAATTCTCCTCCAGCGCTTCCCACGTCGCCGGCGGCGCGAGGTCCAGTTCGTCGTAAACCGTCTGGTTGTAGAAAAAGCCGACGCCATACTGCGTGTAGGGCACGCACCACACGGCGCCCGCGGCATCCCGGGATTGGTGCACCAGTTCATTGTAGAACCCGTCCTGCCAGATCCGGTCCGCGTGGGCGGTATCGTAGGGATTCGGCGCGGCGAAAAGACGGTCCCAGCGCATCAAACGCCCGGATTGCCCGTAGCGGGTCGGCAAGTCCGCGGCCTCGACCAACAAAACATCCGGAGGATTTTCGCTGAGAATCTGCGTCCGGATCCACATCTCGTGCGCGGCATAAGGCACCGCTTGCGCGCTCGCCGGCCACCCCGAGGCTTTTTCAAAATCGCCCAAGACGAGGCGAAGCCCCGGCAACAAATCCTCATGAATCGACGCTATCCTCAACGAACGATTCTCTTCCGCCGCCAACGGACTCCATAACGCAAGCGTGAGGAGACTCCAAACGAACAGCCCCTTGCCGCCAACCCGTGCGCCCCTCCCCGAACCGGAAGGGCCAGGGGCAAGCGCGTTAACCAGAGCTCGATATAAACTCATTCGGCGTGCAGTGAAGGGGCAGAGGTAGACGAGAGGCGGGACCAAAACGGCGTAGTGCGGCCGGAGCCAGTCACTAATCCAAGGTCGGGTTACTGACCTATGTCAACCTACTTCATAACTCGATTTATATCCCATCCAGTGAGGTCCCAGCTTAAACGCGGCGAATCACGCGATAGCCGAATCTGCCGGTCTTTGAAGTCGGAGCAAAAGCGGCAGCGAGAGCCAAGTCCTCAGATCGGGCCATTCGTCGGGGCCCTGCGAAGCGACCTCCCCCTTCACCTGAGTAAAACGTCGGACGTCAAACTGAGCGTCACCTTTTGCCGTCGACGGCGGCTTGCGCGGCGGCGAGGCGGGCGACAGGCACGCGGTAGGGCGAGCAGGACACGTAGGCGAGGCCGAGTTTGTGGCAGAACCTGACGGAGTCGGGGTCGCCGCCGTGTTCGCCGCAGATGCCGAGCTTGATGTCGGGCCGGGTCGCCCGGCCCTTTGCGATGGCGATCTCCATGAGTTGGCCGACGCCGTTTTGGTCGATCGAGGCGAAGGGGTTTTTCTTCATGATCTCGGCCTCTTCGTAGGCGTCGAGGAAGGAGCCGGAATCGTCGCGCGACATGCCGAGCGTGGTCTGCGTGAGGTCGTTGGTGCCGAAGCTGAAGAACTCGGCGGTCTGCGCGATGCGGTCGGCGATGAGCGCGCCGCGCGGAACCTCGATCATGGTGCCGACCTGATAGGTGAACCTGACCTTCGTCTCGGCCTTCACCTCGGCGGCGACGGCGTGGACGAGCGCGACCTGCTGATCGAGTTCCTTTTTGAAACCGACGAGCGGGATCATGATTTCGGGTTTCGGTTTGTAGCCTTTTTTCACGCCTTCGGCGGCGGCCTCGAGGATGGCGCGGACCTGCATGCGCGTGATCTCGGGATACTTCACGCCGAGGCGGCAGCCGCGGAAACCGAGCATGGGGTTGAACTCATGGAGCTCGTTCACGCGGTTCATGATTTTCTCGACGGGGATGCCGAGTTTTTTGGCGAGGTCGAGCTGCTGTTCCTTGCTGTGCGGCAGGAACTCGTGGAGAGGCGGATCGAGCAGGCGGATGGTGGCGGGAAAGCCGGCGAGCGCCTTGAAGATGCCGACGAAATCCTTGCGTTGAAACGGGAGGAGTTTCGCGAGGGCCTTTTCACGGTCGGGGAGGTTGTCGGCGAGGATCATCTCGCGCATGGCATCGATGCGATTGCCGGCGAAGAACATGTGTTCGGTGCGGGTGAGGCCGATGCCTTCGGCGCCGAAGGCGATGGCCTGGGCGGCCTGCTGGGGCGTGTCGGCGTTGGTGCGGACCTTCAGCTTGGTGGCCTTTTTGCACCAGGCCATGAGCTGGACGTAGCTTTGGAATTTCTCCGTTTTCTGCGCGGTCTTTTTGTTGTTGAGCAGGCCGTCGATGATCTCGGAGGGCGCGGTGGGAATCTGGCCGGCGTAGACGGCGCCGAGGGTGCCGTCGATGGAGAGGAAATCGCCCTCGGGGTAATTGACGCCGTCGACGGTGGCGACGCGGCGGTCGTAGTCGAGGTGGACGGCGGCGGCGCCGCACACGCAGACCTTGCCCATTTGGCGGGCGACGAGCGCGGCGTGGGATGACACGCCGCCGCGGGCGGTGAGGATGCCTTCGGCGGCGATCATGCCGCGCAGGTCTTCGGGGGAGGTCTCGGTGCGCACGAGCAGGACCTTCTCGCCGCGGGCCGCGGCGCTGGCGGCACGGTCGGCGTTGAAGTAGATTTTGCCGGTGGCGGCGCCGGGGCCGGCGGGCAGGCCGGTGGCGATGACCTTGGCCTTTTTCACTTCGTTGAGATCGAAGATGGGGGCGAGGAGTTGCTCGAGCTGGTCGGCGGGGTTGCGCAGGATGGCGGTGCGCCAGGTGATGAGTTTCTCCTTCACCATATCGACGGAGAACTTCAGGGCGGCCGCGGCGGTGCGTTTGCCGTTGCGCGTCTGCAGCATGAAGAGCTTGCCATCCTGGATGGTGAATTCGATGTCCTGCACATCCTTGAAATGGCGCTCGAGGATGCGGCGGACCTTGAGGAGTTCGGCGTAGGTTTTCGGCATCGCTTTTTCGAGCTCGATGACGGGTTGCGGCGTGCGCACGCCGGCGACGACATCCTCGCCCTGGGCGTTGATGAGGAACTCGCCGTAGAACTCGTTGGTGCCGTTGGCGGGGTTGCGGGTGAACGCGACGCCGGAGCCGGAGGTTTCGCCGGTGTTGCCGAACACCATGGCCTGCACGTTCACGGCGGTGCCCCACTCGGAGGGGATGTTGTATTTGTGGCGGTAGACGATGGCGCGGTCGTTCATCCACGAGCCGAACACGGCGCCGGCGGCCCCGTGCAATTGTTCCCAGGGATCGGTGGGGAAGTCGCGGCCGGTGCGGTCCTTCACGAGTTTCTTGAAGCGTTTCACGAGCTCGGCCTGATCGTCGGCGGTGAGGGAGGAGTCCTCGATGTCGTCGCGGTAGCGTTCTTGTTTCAGCGCGGCGATGACGGTCTCGAAAGGCTCGTGGTCCTCGCCTTCGCGGGTCTGCACGCCGAGCACGACGTCGCCATACATCTGGATGAAGCGACGGTAGCAGTCCCAGGCGAAGCGCGGGTTGTTGGTAGCGTGGGCGAGGGCGGCGACGGTCGCGTCGTTGAGGCCGAGGTTGAGAATCGTGTCCATCATGCCCGGCATCGAGTCGCGGGCGCCGGAGCGCACGGCGACGAGCAGCGGGAAGCCTTTGGCGTCGCCGAATTTCGTGCCCATCACCTTTTCGATGTTGGCGATGCCCGCCTGAATCTGCGCCGACAGCTCCTTGGGGTAGGTTTTGCGGTTGGCGTAGTGGTAGGCGCAAACCTCGGTGGTGATGGTGAAGCCGGCCGGCACGGGCAGCCCGATACGCGTCATTTCCGCGAGATTGGCGCCTTTGCCGCCGAGGAGGGATTTCATCGAACCGTCGCCGTCCGCTTTGCCGTTGCCCCATGTGTAAACGTATTGGCAGGGCCGGTTGGGAGAGGATTTCTTAACGATTTTTTTCACGGTTTTCCTAGTGGATGCCTTTGCTGCCATGTCTAGCCGGCGGTTTGGATCGCGAAGTCCTTGTTCCCGACGGGGAAATGATGAGTAAAAACCAAGCCTGCTTTCTTCCGGCCCAGATGGCACAAACGCCCGGTTCGAGTTAACGGTCTCGCCACAGCACGACAGCGTGCAAGCCGATCGAAGTTGTGTACACCGTTAGTTCGTTGCCCGCCGGCTACAGTAGCCAGATTGACTGAACCGTTGTCCGGCCGAAAAAACTGCGGCATGAAGATCCACGAACAATCCCAAATCCAGAGATCAATCCGATTGTCGGGGGACCTTTCCACCGCAAGCGAATACCCCCAAAAATCAGTCTCATGCCGCCAAACTCGACTCGGACTCGGCCGTAGCGCCGGGGACATCGATGGAGTACGATGCAGTGGTAAACGGTAGAGAGGCATCCGGCGGTGCTCTTACGGGATTTCGTAGACCTCGATGAGGGCGGTGCCGGGGGCGGCGGAGGCGGAGCCGACGTGGGCGGTGTAGGCGCCGGGGGCGAGGGTCACGACCACGGCGGCGTCGGTGCCGCCGCCCGCCAGTTGGAAGGCGCCGGTGCCGGCGTTGGCCGTGGTGATCTCCGCCGCGGTGGCGGCGACCTGGCCGCCGGCCACTGTCACCGGGGTCTGCCAGTTGTCGTTCTGCGCGAGCAGCACGCCGTTCGACCCGTAGAGCTTGAGCGTCGGGTCGGTGAGCGTGCCCTCGACGCCGTAGGCGCCGAGGCCGGGGCCGACGCCGCGCACCAGGACGCGTTTCGGCGAGTTGCCCGTCACGATGAACCCGCCGATCAAAACGCCGTCGCCGCCGGACACGGTGCCGCGGGACGAGATGTTGATCAGGCGTTGGTATTCACTGTTGGGATTCTCGGCCGCGTCGTAGATCTCGGCCAGGGCCACGCCGGGCTCGCCGGCGTTGACCACGTGCACGGTGTAGGCGCCGGGCGCGAGGGTGGCGAGGATGGCCGCGTCGGGGCTGTTCGCCGGCAGCGGGAAGCCGCCCGTGCGGTTCATCGCCGCGGTGAGCGCGGCCGCGCCGCCCCAGTTGTCGTTCTCCCGCAGCAGCGTGCCGGAGGCGTCGTAGAGGCGCAGCTTCGGATCCGCCAGGGCGTCGGTGATGCCGTAGGCCGCGAGGCCGGGGCCAATGCCGCGGATGAGGACTTCCTTCGGATTGGAACCGCCGATGACGAAGCCGGCGATCAGGTTGCCGGTGCCGCCGCCGGCGCTGACGCGGGCGCGGGTCGACAGGTTGATCAGGCGGTCCGTGCGCAGCGTGCCGGTGGACAGGCCGGCAAAGTCCTCCTCGGTGCCGTCGGGCAGGATGATCGTCCCGGTCACGGTCGTGCTGGGCGCGTCGACGTTGCCTTGGATGATCACGCCGTCGGGCGTGGTGAGCGCGAAGCTGCCGTCCGCCGCGACGGTGCCGCTCTGCGCGGTCACCACGTTGGGCGTGATCGCCAGCACGTAGACTTTGCCGGAGGTGCCCACGATGGAGTTGGTGCTGCCGTTGGCGGAGTTGAGCGAGGACGATTCGTAGAGGCCCGCGATGGAGGCGGTCGGGCCGGTGGCCGGCTCGATCGTGCCGTTGAGGGTCTGGCCGGTCTCCGCGATCGTGAAGGTGAGCACGCCGTTCTGGATCGTGCCGGTGAAGGTCAGCGCCAGTTCCGCGGCCCCGGTGCGGCCGGTCAGCGTGCTGTCCTTGCCCACGAGCGAGCGCAGGGGCGTGCGGGTGAGCGCCGCGGCGCTGCTGGTGGGCTCGCCGAGCAACTGCACGAACAGCGGCGTGATGGTGCGGTCGGCGTTCACCTGGAAGGTCAGGATGTAGAACTGGCCGTTGCCCACTTCGCCGAACAGCGTGCCGGTGGACGAGCCTTCCGGGATGCTGACCGCAAACTCGGTGCCGTCGGTGGCGGTGCCGAAGTAGATCAAGGGCCCGGCCTGGGTGACCTCGAAGGATTGCGACACGGACGTGGCCGCGGCGTAGACGTCGTTGCCCGCCTGATCCGCCCGGATGACCACGGTGCCCGTGGCGCCGGTGAGGGTCACGGTGTTGCCCGACAGCATCGCCGGGCCGGAGACCACAGTGTAGGTCACGGCGAGGCCGGAAGAGGCGGTGGCGGTGAGGTCGAAGGCGGCGTCGTTGACGCGTTTTTCCGCGAGCGCCGGGAAGGTGATCGTCTGCGTGAGCTTCGCGATCGAGCCGAGACCGATGGTGAGGTCGGCGGACGCGGCGGTGTAGTTGGTGTCGCCCGCCTGGGTGGCGCGCAGGCCGACGGCCGACGCGGCCGAGTTGATCGTGAGCGTCGCGCCCGCGAGGGTCGCGTCGCCGGAGATCACCTGGTAGGTGACCGGCAGGCCGGAGCTGGCGGTGGCGTTGAGCGTCACCGGCGCGCGCACGGTCACGGTGCCGGGGCCCGGGAAGGCGACGGTTTGCGAGGCCTGGCCGATCACGAGCGTGCCCGACGCGGTGCCGGTGTAGTTGGGGTCGGCGCTGGTCGCCACCACGACGTAGCTGCCGGCGGCCGTCGGCGCGGTTCCGCTGCCATTGTAGGTCAGCGTCGCGGCGACCCCGGTCGGCGTCGCGGTCACGCTGGCGGCGTGCGCCGTGCCGTCGTAGGTCGCGGCGAGATCGCCCAGGGCGAAAGTGACGGTCAGCGGGGTGATCGTCGCGGTCGGCTCGGGAACGGTCAGCGTGTAGTTGCCTGCATCGGCCCCGGCGAGCACAAGGCCGGTGAGGGTCACGGCCTTGGCGGTGCCGGCGTCGGCCGTGGCGAACGCGGCGGTCGCGGCATGGCTGTCGAGCGTGACCGTATCCAAGCCTTGGATGCCGACGAGCGTCGCCGCCTGGTAGTCGGCGGTCGCGACGGTCGTGCCGTCGTAGGGCTTGTCCGCGACGGTGACGCCGGTGACCGGGAGGTCCCTCGCGGCGATGGCGGCGGTCGGCGTCGGCGCCGTGACGGTGTAGCCGGCGGCGTTGGCGCCGGCCAGCGTCAGGCCGGTGATCGTCACGGGCTTGGCCGTCCCGATCGCCTTGTCGGCGAAGGCGCCGGCGGCGGCGGAGCTGTCGAGCGTGACCGTATCCGATCCGACGATACCGACCAAGGCGGCGTTGGTGAAGTCGAGCGTGGCGGTGGTGGTCGCGTCGTAGGGCTTTTCCGCGGCGGTGACGCCGGTGACGGTGAGCGCGACCGCGGTGATGTCCGCGGTGGGCGTCGGCGACACGAGGTCGTAGTTGGGCGCGTCGGCGCCGGAGATGGTCAGCCCGGTGACCGTGACGGCCTTGCCGGTCGCGGGCAGCGCGTCGGCGAAGGTGCCGGCGGCGAGGCTCGCGTTGAGCGTCACGGTGTCGCCGTTCTCCACGCCGACGAGCGTCGCGCCGGTCGTGTCGAGCGTCGCGGGGGCCGTCCCGTCGTAGGGTTTGTTCGACGCCGTGATACCGGTGACCGTCAGCTGCTTGCCGGTGATGTCCGCGGTCGTGGTGGGCGGCGTGACGCTGTAGTTGCCCGCGTCCGCGCCGGTGAGCGCGAGGCCGGAGACGGTGACGGTCTTGCCCGTGCCTTTGGCCGCGTCGGCGAAGGCGCCGGTCGCGGCGTGGGTGTCGAGCGTGACCGTATCGTTGGTTTCGATACCGACCAGCGCGGCGGAGGTCGTGTCGATCGTCGCCGTCGTGGTGTCGTCGTAGGGCTTGTTCGCCGCGGTGATGCCGGTGACCGTCAGCGGCTTGGCGGTGATCGAGGCGGTGGTTGAGGGTTGTGTGACGCTGTAGTTGCCCGCGGCCGCGCCGCCGAGCGTCACGCCCGTGATCGTCACGATCTTGCCGGGGTTCACGGTCTTGGAGAAGAAGGTGCCGGTGATGCCCGTGGTGACGGGAGTCACGTCGTCCGAGCCGACGATGCCCACGAGCGTCGCGCCGCTGGCGTCGAGCGTGGCGGTGGTCGTCGCGTCGTAGGTCTTGTCCGCCGCCGTGATGCCGGTGACCGTCAGCTCCTTCGCCGTGATCGACGCCGTGGTCGTGGGCTGCGTAAGGCTGTAGTTGACCGCCGTCGTGCCCGTCAGGCTGTAGCCGGCGGTCGTCACCGTAAGCCCGGAGCCGACGCTCGCGCTCGCGAACGTGCCGGTCACGGACGCGCCGTCGACCGCGACATCGTCGCCGTTCACCACGCCCAAGAGGGCCGACGTGCCGGTCAGCGTCGCCGTCGTGTTCCCGTCGTAGGTCTTGTCCGACGCGGTCACACCCGTGATCGTCAGGGGCTTAGCCGCGATGGTGAAGCTCAGCACCGCGCCCACTTGGTTGCCGGCGGCGTCAAAGGCCGCCACGATGTAAGGTCCGGTCGTCGTGCGGCTCGTCGCCGCGCCTTCCAGAGCGCCCGTGGCGGTGTTGAGCGTGAGGCCGGCGGGCAGGCTGGTCTGCACCGCGTAGCGCACCGGATCACCGCTGGCGGTCAGCGTGTGGGTCGGTGTCACGCCGTAGGTCAGCGACACGCTCGAAGAGCTGGTGAACACCGGCGCGGTGGTGTCGATCGTGATCGTGAGACCGGAGGAGGCCACGGACACGTTGTCGGCCGCGTCCTTCGCCTTGGCCGTGACGGTGTGGCTGCCCTGCGACAACAGGCTGGAGGTGATCGTCCAGTTGCCGCCCGTCGCGGTGGCCGTGCCCAGCACCGTCGTCCCGTCCGTGCCGTAAAGCGTCACCGTCGCGCCCGCTTCCGCCGTGCCGGTAAAGGTCGGCGTCGTGTCCTGCGTGATGTTGTCCGTGTTCGAGCTGCCCGAGTCCGACAACGCGTCAAGGTCCGGCGTCGAGGGCGCCGCCGGCGCCACGTCGTCGGTCACCGTGATGGTGAAGTCCTCGGCGTAGGTCCCGCCTTTGCCATCCGAAGTTTGGATACGCACCGTCCGCACTCCCGCCGCGATGCTTAACGGCGTCGTCGCCCGCAGCGTCGACCCGTCCACGTTGAACGAACCGTTGTCCGTGTCGCCGTCGCCGCTGACCAGCGAGTAGGTGTGCGTGTCGCCCGAGTCCGCGTCCGTCGTCGTCAGCGTGCCGACCGTCGCATTGGCTCCGGCGGATTGGTTCAGCGTCGCTCCGCTCAACGCGATGTCCACTGGAGCCGCATTGCCGCTCCCAGGAGCGACGATGTTATCGAGAGTTACATCTAGCAGCATGAACTCAGAAAGGAACCCAAACGATGTCCCCCCCACTCCTAGGTCCAAGCTGAACTCAATGGTCGCCACGCCGGAAACCGGGAACGAATTACTAATATCAAAGACAGAGCCGACCGAGGTTGATGTCGAGGACAGTGTCGTACGATTGGTCAAAGACATGGTGCGGACAGTAGTTCCGTTCTTGTCCTTGAAAGATATCTTAGAGGTGGACGCGAAATCCACCGGATTCTCGGGGTAAGCCACGCCGATCCTCATGTCTATGATATCGAACGACTCCACCGTCGAATCGCTAGCTTTGAAGACAAACGTGACAGACTCGGCGGCGCCAGTATCTAAGAACGCTCCTGTTACCCCGGCCTGAGCCAGAGTATTACTTACTAAAATATTAGGGTTACCTCCAACTGTCTTGAAACCAGTCCCGCCCGTGTCAGCCGTCCCTAAATTGGCGAAATTGAAAGTCTGCGGCGCAGCCTGAACGCCAGTAAGAATTAGAGCAAAACAGAACTCAACGACAATAAGACGCCAAGGAAAACGCCCCGAACGCATAAGAGAGGAAACCATAAGATGAAAAGGTATTTTTTCGATAAATAGAGAACGCAAGAGATGTTGCTTCACTCACCACGAAACGGGGAAAACATCTGCAACGTGCAGGAGATAATTGGGCGATATAGCGATAAAATAAAAATACAATCCAGTCCCTCAAATGGCTAATATTCCTAAGCAGAGCCTTAATTCCGCCCCCTTGCCCATCTACATGCCTGTATCGGAACGGCACCGAAATTGCGTCCGCTTGATCATCAGTCCGACACCAGTTTATCCAAAGCGACCCTGTTCTTCGCCCCTTTGGTCTCGGCAAACAATTTTTCACTACCGAACTTGGAATTGACCAACGCGTCGCTGGAGCAGAAGGAAATAATCCGCGAGAAATCACTCGTGAAACCGCTTTAGCGTGTTCTCGCACCAGCCTAGACACACAAGCCCCCCCGACCAGCATTCGGAGTACACGGTAGTCTTGGACTTTACTAGCTCGGACCAGGGTCGCACGACAGGAGCTGGATAGAACCGCTCCAACACGAACAAAACCTAGTGAATATAACACGGAATAAAATCCACATAAGAGGCATTTACTAGCCTCATCGACCCAACACCTAGTAGGAGCAGAGTCGGAGCTGTAGTTTTCTTGGGAGACATAGGAAAAGCCAGAGTCTAGCAGATATCCTGATTTACTGAATACACAGATTCGGAAAAACCGAACCTATACAGTTCTCCGCTTTCAACCCCGAAAGTAAGCTAGTCTAATTCACCAAACCGCGATCCTGCAAACTGCTAATTCAGGGAAGGCATAACTGATTAGGTCTGAACGTCATGACTTAGAGTCGACTAGCATTGCAGCCGAGACCGGATAGAGACCTGGATGCGAATGCTAAATCATTTCAGAAACGTCGAAACGCGATTCATGGAAAGGGAAGTGCACGGTAAAGCCGAGTCACTCCAAATTCCTGCGAGTTTGCCGAAAAATGCTGCGGTTAGCTGAACGATCACATTTACAGTAAAAATCTATGCATACACTGCAGAAAATCGGTCCGGCAAGCGCGGATCCATGCTATATATCTCCACCATCCGCGTACAAGATGCCTAGGCACAACAGCTAGACCCACCAACAAAGAAGCGGCGGGAGCCGGAGCTCCCGCCGCCGACGTGATCGCGAATGCGTCAGGCGCGGATGCGTTGTCCCTGAGTGGACTTGACCGTCTCTTTGACGGCTTCGGTCCGGGCCATGGTGAGAAACGCGCGCTGCCGGTTTTCCGCCGGCACGTTTTTGATACGCTCCTCGATCTTTGCCTTGATCTCCGGGTGCTCCTCCACCCAAGACACAATCTCCTGATTGCGCTGGTTGGAGTATTCGCTCCGTTGCACTTTTCCGAGTATCGCCTTGCGGACGAGATCCTCTTTCGAGAGCCCCATGTAATACTCGTGAATCTTCGGGTTCTCCTGGATGAACCGATCAATCTTCGCATCGATTTCCGGGTTACGCCGAAGCGCGGGTTGGTCCTTCGCCCGTTTTGCGGCGAGTTCTTGTCTTAACGGCATAGTGCCTCCTTGTTTTCCCCGGCCATTGCATGTTCAAGGCGGCCGGTCGCCAGTGGCATTTGACCTTGTTTGGGCGAGTGTCGCCCAAAGGGTTCACGCGAGAGAGTCCTCATCGAAGTAGTCCTCCTCATTAGGGGTGAGTTGGTCGGTTCGGGTGATGTCCAGGATGGCGCGTTCAAACTCCACCCGGACGTGCGAGGCCAAGGGACTGGCCATCCAAAAAAGCATCAGTCCGGTCACGCCGGGACTGTCGCCGTAGAGCCGACGGATCTCTTTGTCAGCCTTCTCGTAGCTGTCGCGCATGTAGGGCGGCAGTTGCGCCACCAACGCCTCCAGAGCGGCGACGGCCTTCTCGTCTTTCAGAATCGCAGTAGACTGTGTCATGGCCGCGCCTCCGTGGTTGCGGCGCCGCCGGACGCTTTTCGCCGCAGGCCGGCGATGTCCTTGTTCAACTTGGCCAGTTCGGCGACGAGGGCTTCGTTTTGTTCGATGAGCGAGGCCATGAGTTGGTTTTGCTCGGCGACCTTTTGCTCCAGCTCCGCCGGCAACGGGTTCGGGTGCGTGGCGGGGTCGGCCACGGCCAGCACCGGGCCGAGCGGGACCACGGTCGGAGCGTTCGGCGAGAGGTTCCAATTCGCACCAGACTCCTTGCGATACACGACGTGGGATTCGTGCATGACGTTGGGATCGTTCGGATCGACGAAGCGGCCGATGGGATACGCCTTCAACGTTTCGCCGGTGCGGACCTTCTCGACGTTGTGCTGATCGAGTTCGGTGCCGGACACCGGCGCGACCGGCGGGGCCGCAGCCACGCTGGGTTTCTTTTTCGTGGACGTGCATCCTGCACCCAGCAGCAGGATCAGGCACGCGACCATGAGGTCAGTTTTGCGCATGTTCGTTCCTCCAGATTTCTTCGTTGCGGACGTTGCCTCTCGACCCCTTCGCCTGATCGACGGTTTCGGTCACGTAGAGGTAAAATTGTTTCCCGGCGGGCACGCGGACGTAGAAGCCGTCGCGGGCGATCACGTCCTGGATTTGCTTCGCGTAGAGGTTCAGCACGTCAGCCGTGCCTTGCAGCGCGGCATTCTTGCCGGACGCCACCGGCACGGGCACGTCGCCGTAGGCCGTGCTTTGGTTTCGCAGTTCCTGCAACCCGCTCGCCATGCCGGCGAGGAAGGTGGATGCGAAGAGTTTTATCTCCTGCCAGTTGTCGGAGCGGATCAACTTTCCGGCCAAGCCGGCCGAGCCATCACGCATTCCGAACTCACCCGTCACGTCGTCGCGCTGTCGGTCCAGGGCGATGCCACTTAAGACCAGTTCGGTGCCGTTGAGCGGGCTACCGTCGCGCCAGACGACGACCCATCGGCCGGCGACGGCTATGCGTTCGCGGGAGCGGTCGAGCGATGCGCGACCATGCACCTCCGCACCGGCAGGAATAATGAGTCGCCCATCGTGCCAGACGTCTTCGGTGACGAGGCCGATGACCGGCGTGTCGAGGCGCGAGGATTCGATGGTGACGACCGTTTCGCACGGGATCATTCGTCCGTAGGGCGCGTAGGTCTTGGATAACTCGGTCACGTCCGATGTGGCCGAGCTGGTGAACAAGCTGATGGGGAGCGCGGCCGGAGGCTTGCGCTCGGCCGCGCGCTCGCGCGCGGCGCGTGGACGGGATTCGCGGTGGGGTGTAGTTTCCTCCCGTGGCGTTGGCGTGAAGGTCGGCGGCACCTTCAGGGGCGAGCCGTCTCGCAGGATTGATTGCCGCCCGACATCCGGGGTCGTCTCTGCCACCCGCGCCATTTGCTCCGCCCGTGCTTGGTCGCGTGCGTGGGAGCGAAAGACGAGGAAACCACCGATCAGGAGAAACCCGGCGAATACGGCCAGATTGCCCGAGGGCGATTTGATGAAGGTCCACAGGGTCTTCATAGAGCTTATTCCGGGAGCACGAGTTGAGCGTCTCGCTCCACGCGGGGGACGATGACACTGACGCGGTTCTTGATGCTGAGGTTGGCGCGCCCTCCTCGGGGCGTGCCGGTGATTGCGAAATACCCCGTGGTCGCCGCCTGTGGCGGGACGATGCCGGAGGCGTCGGCGATGGACGCGTGATAGACGTTTTGCCCGATGCGGGCGGCCAGCCGTTGCGGTTGGTAGATGACCTCGGATTCACCGGCGTTCTCCAACTTGAGTTTGAAGACCAGCGTGTCCTCGGGATCGAAGCGGAACACCTCCTCCACCGTCACGCGGAAATCCTTATACAGGGTCACGTCGCCCGGTGCGGCGTGTTCGATTTGCTGCACGGCCTCCGGGTATTGCTGCGCGACGATTCGAAAGCTTTTCGCGCGGTCGAGCAGGCCGAGCAGCACCTCGGGCGTCACCCGGCGTTGCAGGCTGGCGCTGCGTCCGGCCAGTGCGTCGTCGTAGAACGTGACCGACGCATACGGCTCTTTCGATACGAAGAAGCGCAGGACGAACGTGCGGTTTTTCCAGATGACGTTGACCGCGGCTTTCGCGTTGGGGTCGGCGGCGCGCACGCTGAAGAAGTAACGCCCCGGCGTGTAGGCGAGCAGCACCGGGGCCGGCGTGTCGGGATTGGCCGAGATGTTTGCGCCCTCGATGGCGGTCAGCGCCGAGGGGAACATGAGCGTGGTCGGCACGTCCGGTCCGATGGGGATTTCGTAAACCGTGCGCTCATCCAGCGGGAATTGCTTGATGACCTGCGGCCTTTTTCCGGCCGCCTGCACGGCGTTCGCTAACACCAGCGCGAGCGCGAGGCTTAGAACAGCGTGTAATCGTATCTCCATACGCCAAGGGGGTAACGTTTGTTGGCCAGCATGTTCGGGTTGCGGGCGAACGAGAGGTTGAGGGTGAATCGCGGCGACTCCGTGAACGCCTGATTCTCGAACACCCCGGTTCGGATTAACTGACCTTCGACTTTGACCAGCACGCGGTCTTCGCGCGTGCGCAGGATCTCGATTTTGAACACTTCCGGTTTTTGGTGGATTTGCTTCACCTCGAACTCGGCGTGCGACGCCTCGCGGTCGTCTTGCGCTTGGGCCGCCGCTTCCACGAGAAAGACTTTTTGTAGCATATCCGGGTAATCGAAACCGCGCGGGTTGCGTTGAAAAAACGCCAGCGTCGCCCAGAGCGCCATGGCTTCGTGCAGCTCCTTCGCTTCCTCAAAGCCGAGCAGCGGCGATACAGAAAACGTGCCGCCACCGTCGAGCACGACGACGCGCTCTTTCACGCGATAGGCACCGATGATCAGATACGGTTGAAGGATGCAGAAGCCGACCGCGCCGCAGGCCACGAGAAACCACATGCGGGCGGCGAACGCATTATCCGCGAACAAGCGCGTGGGTGAGAAGCCGAGGCCTCGGCCGGTATCGGCCGGCAGCCGCTTGGTCTGATCGACCGGCGTTTCGCGCAGGGCGGCAGGTTCAGACACGTGTGCTGGCGTGGGTGTGGATTCGGGAGTGTCCATGTTGCTCATCCGTCAGATACCGGGCGCACCGGCCGACGAGGACGGCGGTGCGGGTGGAAGGTTGCGGCCGGCACCGGCAGCGGCGGCCGTGGATGCGGCGGACGGTCCGCGACCGGCGGAAGCGCCGCCGGTGATCCGCGCTGCGAGGCCGGAAACGAGGCCGGTGGAGTTGCGCACCATGCCGACCGAACTGACCGAGCCGCCGGTGAAGGCGTTGCCCTGGGCGAAGAGCATCTGCATCACCACCGGGGTGGAAATCATGCCGATGATGATCATGATGGTGGCGAGGATGCCGCCCATCATGGAGAGGAACGGCGAATACAACGTGTCGCCGACGGTGTCGGGATTGGCTCCGACCGCGTCGCGGAAGTCCGTCCAGATCGCGAGTGCCACGAGGTTGGTGAGAGCGAAGCCAATGGGCCACGCGAGGACCGCGAGCAATTGCTGGAGAAACCGGACCGCTATGCCGGTCATTCCCGGCACCATGAAGACCGCCAGGGCGAACGGCGTGAGCAGGTAGAGCAGCCAGCGCAGCACGTATTGCAGGATCAGCATGGGCACGGTGATGAGCGTGCCGATGTAGATAAAAATATTTGCGAGGGCGTTGGAGACGGCCTGGTAGATCGACTCGTTGAGTCGCCGCCATGACCACTCCTGCCCTTCCGGGTTTGTCGTGGTGGACTCGCGAATCGCATCCGCCGACGAGGTCGGGTTGTCCTCGTAGCCGGGGTCGATGAATTCGGCGATGTCGATCATCGTCCGCTCCACCTTGGGGAACCACTGGTCCATCGTCGCGACCGCGGCCACGATGATGATGGCCTTGGCGAGCACCTTTACGATGCCCACGCCGCTGGGCTGACTGGACATGTAGAAGATCAGTCCCGCGACCATGATCGCGAACACGATGAACCGGAACGCGAGCACCAGCGCGACCATCTTCTCCTCCAACGTTGGCAGGTAGATTTCCATGCGTTTACGGCTGGCTGGCCGGCTCGGTGGACGACTTGGGCGCTTCTTGTTGGGCTTCCTTTTCCTTCCAATCGTCCACGAGTTGTTGCGCTTTGCGTTTACGTTCCGCGTCGCGCGCGGCGCGTTCTTCGGGCGTCAGTTTTTTGAACATGCTTTGGTTCATCTCGGTGATCGCCTTGTTGGCGGCCTCGGTTTCACGCCGGGCCTGCTCTTCGAGTTCGAGACGCTGGCGTTCGGCGGCTTCGCGTTCGGCTTTGGATGGGCCGCAACCGGTGACGAAGACGGACAAACCGAGGGCAAGAATGAGGGCGGTGGTTTTCATGGTTGGGTGCGGCGGAGTTTGAGGGTGCGCATGTAGGCGCTGATGCGTTGGTTCGCCAAATGGTTGTCCCGCGCCTCCAGTTCGGCGGCGGCGAGGCGCTCCTGTTCGAGGCGCGCGTCGTTCGCGATTTTATGGAGCGCGACTTCATCGACCTCGCGACGCCGCGCGGATTCGACCTGCGCGAGCTGGCCGTTGAGGGCGGTGAGTTTGGCCGAGAGTTTTTGAACTTCGGCGTCGGTGGTCGCGGCTTTTAGTTCCTGGAGCGTGAGGGCGATTTCCTCCTGAAGCTCCGACTCGCGGGCCTTGGTTTCGTCGGCGACGAGCATGGTATTCGCCTGCTTCGCGTCGAGCACGGCGTAGCGGCGGTAGGTCAGCGCGTCGCGTTGGAGGTCCACGCCGTTGATGTCGGTGTTCTGGATCGCGCGGTAGTTGCCGTCGGCAGTGTTGCCGAGAGATTCGAGGCTGCGGGTGACGCGGATGATTTCATCCCGTGCCCGTCCGTATTCGCGCCCGAGGTCTTCCTCGCCGAGCACATCCAAGATGACGTTGGCTGCGGCTTCGGTTGGGTTGCCGGTCCACTTGCGGATGTCGCCCTGGATGTTGATCTGCTGGTTGAGCTGATCGATCTGCTGGCGGAGCTTGGCGATGCTATCGACCCATTTGGCGATGTTCTCCGCGTGGGAGATTTTTTGCGTGGTGAGGTTGGCCACGTCGATGACGGGGAAGCCGGAACCAAAGGCGGCCGACGCGAGGAGCGGGAGCAGGAGAAGCGTTTTCATCATTCGACGCGGAGGTATTCCACGGTGGGGTTGAGGATGACGCCGTTGACGGTGGTCTCCGGCAGCTGCACCGGCACGAGGCGGGCGGCGTCGGCCTGGGTGGTTTCGAAGGAGCGCTGCTGGTTTTGAATGATCCAGTATTGCTGTTTTACGGCCTGATTCATCGCGCGGTTGAAGCCGCGTTGCTCGGCATCGCTGATGGCTTTCTTCACCTGCGACTGCGCGAGCTGCGAGACGAGGTAGCCGCCGGTCGCACCGGCAGCGGTGACGCCGATGTCGCCGTCGGAGAGTTCGGAGGCCATGCCGCCGGCGGTGCTGCAACCCGACAGCGCGAGCGCGATGAGGCCGAGGGCGAAGGCCGCGCCAAGCTTACGCCGATTGTTTTTCCTGTTCTTCATGGGTTTCCTCCGAGGTGGGTTGGATGTTGCGCACCGTGCCGCAGAGCGGCGGATCGGTGACGGGTGAAAAGAAGCAGAGGCTGGAGAACTTTTTCCCCGGCGGTTGCTGCTCGGGCATCGGGTAGTTCTGGATCGACGTGCAGACGGACTCGGGGAGCGCGATGTCGCGGGCAATGTCGTCCACGTCGTTGCGGTCGAATTGCCGCATGAGGAAGAATTGCTTCGAGTTGCCGATGACGACGGGGCGGATGCGCGCATCCTTGAAGCGGTTGTATTGCTGAACGATGGACGCGGTCCAGCAGTTGAACTTGCGGAGCTGCGCGTAGGATTCGGCGACGATTTTGTCTCCGCCGGGCACGTCGAGGAAGCGCGCCAGTTCTTCGTAGATGATGCGTTTCCGTTGGGCGCGCGGCAGGGAGATGATGTGCTGGCGGGCGAAACCGGTGACGAGCAGGCCGGCGGCGGTTTTGAGTTCGATGGCTTGTTCGGGGATGTATCCGAGTTCGAAGTGCGCGATCTGGCCAGTCAGGGAGACGTTGGTTTGGCCGTCGAAGAGTTTGCCGTATTGGCCGTAGGCGCACCACGCGGAGAGGAGCGTGGAGAGGTGATCGACGAGTTCTTTTTTGTGCTCCGGAAAGCGCGAGAACTGCATCAGCTCCACGAGGCTCGCGTGGACGGGGTAATCTTCCGGACCGTAGTGCGCGTGGGCCATCGCCATGACGGAGCGTTCGGTTTGCGGTTCTTTGAGGAAGTGCGTGATGTCGGCTTCGGTGATCGCGGCGATGAACGACTGGGCTTCTTCGTCGTCGCGGGCGCGACGGTCGCGCAGTTCGGCGTAGGCCTCCATCTCGGTTGAGCCGAGAGTCATCTTTTCGCGTTTCCAGCGATGCACCGCGCAGGCCATGCGCTCGATCTCGGGCATGAGCGCGTGGTTCTTCTTTGACCAGTCGTCGAAGCCGTCCTGGTAGAGTTGGCCGATGTATTGCCCGAGCATGGCTTGGCGGATTTGCTGCGCCTCGGCATCGGCCGATTCCCCGATCATGCGAGACACGAGCGCGGCGGCCGACGCGAGGTGCAGGTGATTGAGCGGAAGTTTTCCCGTGTCGAAATAGTTGATCGTGAGGTCGCCGTCCGGGTGGATGATGATGGGGGTCTCCCCCATCGAACGCGTGAAGTCGGCGTAGGACAGGCCTTCCTCGACGAAGACCGAATGGTGGTAGTAAGCGGCGGTCTGCGTGAGCAGGTCGCACATGGTCACGGATTTTCCCGCGCCGGTCGCGCCGAGCAGCACCGCGTGTTGCGGTGTGGGGGGCGTGCCGAGGAACGTGCGCAGTCCGACAAGGTTTCCTTGCGAGCCGTCGTAGATCGCCTCGGCTTCGGCGAGGTGACCGGTGAACGTGGCGGAGAACGGGAGCAGGTCGGCGAGGTAACTGTCCTCGGCGTAGAGGGCGCGGTGCTTGTAGGACGAGCCAGTCCAGCCCGGCCACGAGGAGAAGAAGAGTTTTTTGGCGGTCGAGGGGAGCGCGCATTCGTAATACTGGGCGCCGCCGAGGTTGTTGATGGCGTTTTTTATCGCCGCGCACTTCGCGTTGAGCGCGACCTCGTTTTCGTCCCAGACGCGGATGATGTAGGTGACGGAAAACGGACGGATGAAACCGGTGGAGAGGGATTCGATTTTGCGCTCTTTTTTGCCGATGGCGACGAGCAGCGAATGGCGTTCGCTGTCCTGGTATTCGCCGCGCAGGCGTTCGATGGCTCTTTCTTCCTGTTCGACTTCGCGCTTGGACGGCAGCGGCGTGACGTTGGCCGTGATCTGGTAATCGAGGAACGAGAGGCCGGTGAGGCGGAAGACGATGCCGGGATAGGTGCGACTCGGCCAGCGCTTGAGGGTAAAGACGGAGTGGTAGCGTCCCTCCATGTAGAAACCGATGCGTTCGAGGCCGACGCCGTCGGAGTTCCAACAGTTTTCCTGAATGGTCAGCGCCGGGTTGAACTGCGCCCCGAAGTCCACGTCGAAGCGGTCGGCCAGCGACGGGTTCAGAAACTTCATGTAGTAGGTGAAGTGTTCCGCATCGCCCATCGGCGTCACCGTGGTGTCGGTGCCGAAGAGCGTGCGCAGCGTGCCGGTGATTTCGTCGAACCGGGAACGGAGTTCGGACAGTGCTTTGTTGTAGTAGGTCTGGAGTCCGGTCTTGGTTTTGAGGTTGCCGGAGTAGCTGGTGATGTCGGTCGAGATGAACACCACGAGTTTTTCGCGACGCAGTTCACGCCGCTGCATTTTTCGCCAGTAGCGGTTGAATCGCTCTTCGCGCACGCGCCGGATGTGCGGATGCGCGGCGCGTTCGGTTTCGCGGTAGTAGCGGGTTAATTCGGTGAGGTAGTCGGGATCGACGGTCCACTGGAGTTGCGCCCGCATGCCTTCGCCGAGAAGTGCGAGGAAGCTGCGGATTTTGTCCTGATAGGCGTTGAGGTTGGCGATGCTGGCACCGCGCAGATCGGGCGGTTGTAGGACGTAGCCCTTGCTCGCGACACCGCCCTTTTCGAGGGAGCCGAAGAGGAGCAGGCCGTCGGCGAAGTAGCCGTTAGGTGCGCCGCTTTTCATTGGAATTCGGACCGGAGCGGCCGGGGTGAGCGGGTTGATTGCCGGCGATGAATGACCAGCCCTCGCCGGTCACGAGGTGATCGAAGAAGTCTTCCGCGTAGCCATCCGGTTTGTTGTGCCGGAAGAGCAGCACCCACGCGCTCGGGAGGACGAGGATTGGCAGCGAGAGCAGGATCGATGGCAACGTTGCCGCGCCGAGCAGCACATCCAGGAGGAGGTAGGACGCGAAAACTCCGACGAAGCCGCCGATGACGTAAAGGAAGTCGTTCCCTTCCAGGCCGAGCGCGCGGCCCTTGCTGTCGTTGACGCTATTAGTGTCCGTGATGCGTAGCTCGCTCATGACGAGATCGTGCGGGGCGACCGGCGTTAGAACTGCGGCGTGAGCGCGCCGTCCGAGAGGCCGAAGATGTAGAAGAGAGCACTCATGATCGCGGCGGCTCCCGCGATGATGATGCCGGACACGATGCCCATTTTGCCCTCGGCATCACCGCGCTTCATCTTTTCCGCGCCACCCCAGATGTTGATGACGCCCCAAATGAAGCCGACCATGAAGAGGATTCCCAAACCGTATTGGAAACCGGTCTTCACTTCGGTGGGGATTTGCGCGAGCGGGAGGAACGCGGTGGCGGCCTCGGTTTTCGAACTGACGAGCGGCATCACAAGAAGCGCACTCGCGAAGGATTTTTTGATTCTCGTTTTCATAGGTGGAAAATTCGGACGAGAAGCTGGAGGAAATAATCAGGTATCCGTTGCGAGCGGTAGCGCCTGATTACGCCGTCACTCTACAATGCCTCCCTCGCTGCGTCTCCCGGGATATGCGCAAATGACTACGGGATCTGCCTAAGCTGTCGTAGTGACTGGCGATATTCCGTTGGTGTTACGCCCACCCATTTTTTGAATAGATCGTCGAAGTGTCCTTGATTCGCGAATCCGACACTGACGGCGATCTCCCCGATCCGATGTTCGTCTAGGGCCAACATTTCCTTGGCCTTACTGATGCGGCGACCGATGAGATACTGGCCGAGCGACAATCCCATGCGACGCCTGAACAACCGGGCAAGGTTGCTTCGGCTCATCCCCACTTCCCTAGCCATATCGGTCAAGAGGAGCTTTGTGTCCAAACGCTCGGTAATCAGAGCGTCGAGTTTGGACATGGTATGGCGGCCTAATCCTTCTGCCCCTCCCTTCCTGCCCTCGGTGAGACAGCGCCATGCTTTGAACAGCCGCACTGTTATCAGGGAACCCAGCGATTCGATGTGGATAAAATCGGGACGCGTTGCCGGCTGATCGAGCACATCAATGTCGTTCAGCAACTGGGCCACCTTGGTATCACATTTAGCGATCAGTTCCGGGCTGAACAAGACGGTGCTCCGGATGACCAAGCCTGCCGACTCTTCGGCAAAGGCCGGCTCCAAATAGAGCACGAGTCGCAACGCCTCTCGATGCCACTCCAATTTATAACTAACGCCAGCTCCGATCACCCATACGTGCCTTCCCCGGATCCGCTGCTCACGCCAGTGACCGTTATCCTCCCACTGGATCGTGCATTCTGACCCGGCACCGAAGATCAGCACTTGGACCGTAGGGTGCCAGTGCTTGCCCCAGGTCGCCTTGGGTTGATACTTGTCGAAGTAGATGCTCATGCAGCGCCCCACGTGGAGTATCCATCGATGGGTTCTATCGCATGGCGGAAGTGCAGGGGTAGCAGGAGTGTTGATTTTGGGAGTAACCGATTTGATCGGTTCACTCATCTCATGTTGGCTTGCTGGTGATGCGAATCGTTGCGGGGCCGCTGACCACACGAAGTTTTTGTCCGGGAACGCGTAATTTGGCGCGGATCGAATCAGGCAGTTTCAACTGCCCCTCCACCCCAGTCTGACCTTTGCGCCAATTAACCTGAATCGGGCCCTTTGGTGTCGGCAGCACCATATCCATACCGTCACCGGAAAACACGGGGCGGAATTCTATCTCGCTCCATGCAGGGCCGGTCTGAATCACACCTCCGAGGGTTTGCATCAGGTGGTATAACGGGTGCGCCGACCACGCGTGCGAATGACTCTCGCTGCCTGCCTTGGGCGAAAATGTCTCCCAGGTGGTGCCATGCTCAGCCATGGGGGTCCAACGCCGCCGGATGCAGTCCACCACTTCATCACCGTGCCCCCGCACGATCAGTTCCGTGAAAACATAGGTGATCCAATAGGCCGACGGCTGCACCTCCGGATCGTATTCACCTCGGACATACGGACGAAGAATCCGGTCGAGTCGCACGAGGTCGTTCTTCCGGTCCAATCCGACGGTTAGCGCCAGCGTTTGCGTGTGGATTGAGGCTCCGGCAAATCGCCGGCCATTCCACATGAGGCCATCTCGCATGAGACCGTCGTCGCCAACGAGTCCACGCAGACCGCGACTCACGCGTCTTTCCATCTTGGCAAGTCGCCGACGGACATCGCCTGTGGTTTGTCGTGTCTCAGTTTCAGGCAACAGCGCATAAAGTGCGCGGAGCTTTCTTAACGCATGCAGAAACCAAAGGCTGTAGAGCGCAGGGTATCCCTCCTTGAAAATCCCCGTCCAATCCAAGAACAACCAATAGCGCTCATCGTAGGGTAAAAGATCGTGCTCCGGGTGTAGCCGGTGCTCGAAATAATCCAACGCAGCTTCAATGGTGGGTCTGTGCGTCTGGAACGGCTCGATGGAGCCAGTCTGCCAATAGTAGTCCCAAAGCGTCAGAAACCAGACCAAGGTGAAATCCGGAAGGATACAGTTGTGGGCGACGGTGGGCGCATGTCCGTAGGTCAACCCATCCGCTGTGACTTGATGAGCGATCTGCGCGATACCGCGCCGGAACAACCGGGGGTCACCGTTGAGGTGAAAGGTATTCCATGCCTGCACGCGGGCATCGCCCCACCACTGCGACTGCTCGCGCCAAGGAGTGTCCACGTAAGCATCAAGGCTACAGCACTGCTGCGTCCACGCACAGGTTTGCCATATCTGCTCCAGCAAGGGATCGGAACTTTGAAACCGCCCCTTGTGAGGCAAGGGGTAGCCCATCCAGCGCAATCCCACCCTCACATTCAAAGCCACCGTGCTCTCGCGAACCACCAATTCCAGAAAACGGAATCCGAACGGCAGGTGAAACTCATGGACGTTCTCACCCGGCCCGCAGATCAATCGGTGCCCCATGGCGATTCGACTTCCACACCGCTGGCTCGCATGTGGTCGCAACGTGTCATGCTCAATCGTTTCGTAAACGAGCACGTCGCATATTTCCCCACCCTGCGCACCACTCACCTTCAGAACAGGCACGCCCACCATCGTTCGTTCGAAATCGAACAGGTGGCTGATAAAACGCCGGCGGCCCGACGGCCTGATCTGCACATGTCCCTCGGACACCGTTGAGGTTTCGGTTGATGGAATGTGTGTGGTGTCTTCCAACAGGCGGAGCCTCACGATGTCACGAACGTCAAAAACATCAGCCGCCTTCGCGTCACCATGGCTACTGCCCAGCAAACGCGTCGGGAAGCAGTCACGTTCTTCCAGCAAGGGAATGCCGCGCGGCTCCAACGCGCGCCAAGGCATGGCACCGAGTGGTCGTTCGGCGACGACATCACAATTCCAAGCGCTATCATCGAAGTCGGGTTGTATCCAATCTGGAGGCTCGAGCCGCGCATCGACATGCTCCTGATGCACCAGTTGCAGACTGGTGGGCGCCGTATCCCTCCTTGCGCCGATTTGCCGACGCATTCGC